>JBNMOT010000026.1:0-29718 GCA_051275515.1 Oleispira sp.
GGTCATTGCAGAAGACGAAGTAACCGTGCGCGATTTAAAATACGGCACGATTCTGTTTGATTATTATCAACAAAATTATTTTGCATCCTTGATTGGTTATGAAGTGGCTAACAGTCGCGGTGAATTGAACCATCAGATCGATGAAGCCCGCTTATTGCATGGTGGCATGACCTTGTCTTATGGCTTACCCGACGAAGCCGAGCGTATTTTTAAGCAGTTACTGAATATTAACAAGGCCTGGTTCTATTTAGCAAAAATGTATTACCAAAAAGGCGAAGCCCAAAAGGCCGCCACAACCTTAGGCCATATCGACGGTGATATTCCCCCAGAGATACATGACGAATTTAACTACTTAGCAACCCTCATTAATATTCGCAACAACAATCTTGATAGTGTCGAAAAAGCTCTAGGCAGCGTGATGAAAGGCAGTGTCTTTGAACCGTATTTAATGTTTAACCTTGCCTCATCACAGTTAAAAAAAGGCAACATAAAAAGCAGTGCCGTTAATTTTAAAAAAGTGATTGAGTACGGTAAACGTCATCCGCAAGAAGAATTTTTAGTGCTTGGCGACCGAGCGATACAAGCGTTAGCGCACATTGATGTTGAACAAGGCAATCTACTGGCCGCATGGTCTAATTTGCAACTTGTGCGTACCACGGGTCTATACAGTAACCGCGCCTTGCTTAGCTATGGCTGGACCGCGATTAAATTAGAGCGCTTCGACATGGCCATTCCTGCTTTAAGTGCCCTCGACCAGCGTTCTATTAGTATTGCCGAAGTGCAAGAAGCGAAAGTATTATTAGCCCACCTTTATGAACAGCAAGGTGCACCCCGTACCGCGCTTAAACACTACCTGCTAGCGGAAAGAGCCTTTGCCGGTGGCATAACCAGCATCGACTCGGCGCGCCGCATTATTGCTGGCCAACGCATACCTGAAGAATTCGTGATTAATATAGAGGCCATGATGGACGAAACCGACTGGTATGGCAGCCAGCCAAGTTTGGATTACAACAAGCTCACGCCTTTTTTAATTGAACTGATGTCGTCAAATTCGTTTCACAGTGTCTTAAAAGAATTACGCGATCTGTATGCGTTGCGCGAAAACCTGAATTATTGGTCGCGCCAAGCGCAAGAGCACCAATTAATTATTAGCCATCGTCACCAAGGCTGGAGCAGTGACAGCCTTCACAACTTTGTTAGTGCTAGCCGAGTGCAGAAAGAGGCGATGGCAATACACATCAGTGAGCTTGCACTGCATGCAAAAACACTCAGCATTAAAGAACAAAATCGTTTCGCACCGTTATTAGAGGCGACTAAAGACGATTTCAAGTTTTTAGATACCAACTTTTCAAAAATAGAAAAAATAGAAAAGCCTTATCAAGAATCCGAAAAAACATTGGCTTGGATGAAACGACTCCACCAGCGCATAACGCAGCAGCGACAACAAACAGAGCTCATGATTGTTAAGCTCGAAAACGTCATGCGTATTGTGGTGAATGCAGAGCTCGATAAGCACGAAGAGCGCATGCGATATTACTGGGCACAAGCCCGCCTAGGGAAAGCGCGTTTATACGATCAAACGCTCAATACCATAGAAGAAGATGCGTTACAGCAGGCAGGTCCACAATGAAAATAATAAAACATCTCGCACAGTCTAAAAGCATCGCACTCATGGTTACGCTTACGGCGTTAAGCGCGACCCTATCCTGTACTTCTCAGGGTACGATTGGGAGTTTGCAGCAAGCTGATTTAAGTGCAATCAACGAAGAAAAAATTGATAAACTTGATCACCAGCAAGTGCGTGACCAATACCAAGAGCTGCTAACACTGGTCGACGACGAATACATTAAAGAGCAAATCGAACGCCGTATTTCCGGTGTGCATATGCTGGAAGGCGACAGTGCACAGAGCAACGAACACAGCGCACCTAAGCAAGGTTACTATCGTAATGCCATTGCCAGCTACCGTGATATTTTAGAAAAATACCCCAATAGCCCCGATAACGTTGAAGTGCTTTACCAGCTCGCCAAAGCGTATGATATGGAAGGGCAAACACACAATGCGCTAAAAATGTTAGAGCGCTTAGCGGATCGCCACCCGTATTACCCCAATATGGCAGAAGTCTATTTCCGCATCGGTGACCTTTATTTTAACAGTGCGTCCTATCACAAAGCCGAGGCCGCGTATTATCAAACCACCCAGCGCCAGCAGGCAACATTAAATAACAATGCCCATTACATGTTGGCGTGGTCATTTTATAAACAAGGCATCTATCAAAAATCGTTGCATCATTTTGCCCTGGTATTAGATCAACTGCTGATGGCCAAAGACCCCGTGGCGCAATTAAATAATATCGAAAAGTCCTTGGTTAACGATACCCTGCACAGCATGAGCTTGGCCTTGATTAATCTGGGTGGCGCAGAAGCGATTCAAGACATTGCCCTATTAAATACTAAAACCTATGTCTGGCAGCTATACCGCGAACTGGCTCAATTCTATTTAGAGAAGTCTTTGTATAACGACAGCGCGGCCACCTATGCGTCTTATATCCAGCGCTACCCGAATAATGTGTACAGCAATCAATTTCATCAAGACATGATTCAGGTGTATGTGAAAGGTGTCTTTCCGAAGTTGGTATTAAAAGAAAAAGAACACTACAGCAATCTATATGGGCCCAGTTCCCCCTATTTTAGCCAGCATAAGGATCAGCAGGGCAACATACTGCAGCAGCTGCAAGGCTATTACATCGAACTTGCTAACCACTATCACAGTATCGGCCAGCAAGCTAAGCAGAAAATTAACAAAGCACCCAAAGAAGATCACCTAGTTGAACTTAGCCAAAAATCGCTGACACAAGCGACGCAGTTTTATGGCTTATACCTAACCCATTTCAACAGTCAAAAAGACAGTGAAGAAATACGCTTTAAAAAGGGTGAAGCCCATTTTGAAAATGCTCAGTTTGCGTTAGCGGCTCACGACTATGATGTCGTCGGCTATAGCCAAAAGAGTGGTTATACGCTGGCCAATAAAGCCGCTTACGCGAACATTGTTGCTCACCAAAAACATTTAGCCACCCTAACAGAGGGTGAAAACATGACCGTATGGCGCACACAAACCCTGACCAGCTTATTAAAATTTGCCCGCACCTTTCATAACGACGAGCGTTCGGTCGCGGTATTAACCAATGCCTCACAAACGCTGTTCGCACTGAATGAATACGATCAAGCGATTAAAATCGCCAGCGAACTCATTAATAAAGTGGGGCCTAAAAACCAAGTATTGAAAAAAACGGCGTACGGCATTATCGCGCAATCCTATTTTAAACAGGCCGACTATGCGCGCGCTCAAAGCCACTACATCGCTCAGCGTAAACTGACGAAAAAGAACAGTGAAGAATATAAAAATATTAGCCAGGCGTTAGCGGCGGCAACGTATAAATACGCTGAACTTTGGCAGAATGAAGCCTGGTTACCCCAAGGCACTGAAGCGTTAACAAGAGCGTTAACCCGCGACCAGCGCAGACAAAAAGCCATCGCAACGCTATTAAGTCTTAAACAGTTAGCGCCCAATACCGCTATACGCATTATTGCGCAGTACGACGCGAGTTCGTTAATGCTGGCTAATAAACAATGGGATAACGCGTTGGTTGAATTAAAAGACTTAAAGACAAACTTCCCTTTGCATAAACTCGCGGCTGAATTTCCTCGTAAAATTGCTTTTGCTTACGAAAGCAAACAAGACTGGCCAAACGCCTTAGTGGCTTATCAATACTTGATAAGCAAGGACCCGAGCGATCAAGTGCGTCAAGAAGCGCTCTTTATCGCGGCGGGCTTAGCCGAAAAAACCAATAACCATGATCAAGCAATCGAATACTATCGTGATTATGCCCACACCTATGAGAAGCCCTTCGATAATCGTATGGAAGCACGCTTTCATCTAGCCAGCCTCTACGAAAAGACAAAAGACAAACCGAAGCAGTTATTTTGGTTACGCCGTGTGATTGCGGGTGATGCCAAGGCCGGCGGCCACCGCACTGAACGCAGCCAGTGGTTAGGCGCGTGGGCTAATGCTAAATACGGCGATTATTTTGCGGGGGAATTCTATCGTCGCAGTTTACGGACGCCGATTGATAAAAGCATCGCGCGTAAAAACAGCTACCTAAGTGATGCCAACAAACGCTATACCATGGCGGCAGACTATGGAATGTTGGAGTTTGTCAGCATGGCTAACGTAAAAATGGCCGACCTGTATGAAACCTTTAGCCAAGAACTGTTAACCGCCCCCATTCCTAAAGAAGCCAGCGCAGCAGACAAAACCTTATACCGACAAATATTTTCTCAACAAGCCGCACCGTTCACGGAATTAGCACAAACAATCCATCATAATAATATCGAACTGGGCTGGCAGGGACATTTTAATCGCTGGATAGAAAACAGCTTTAGTGCCATGCGACGTTTATCCCCTGAGCGTTTTAATAAAACAGAAGCCGTCGCGAGGTATGGTGATGAAATTCTTTAAGCAGTCCGCACGCTTTGCCGTGTTCTTTGCCGCATTCTTTATCATGCTCAGTACGGCATTATTGGCCACAGGCTGTGCCAGCAAGAAAGGTTATCAGCCGCAAGACAGCCAAGAAAAGGTTGAGTTAATAGCGACCGAGCAATACTTACCGGTGCAAGCATACGACGAAAAAAATCAGCTGATTGCGTATCAGGAAAAAGAAAATCCTTATTTAGCGCAGCAAGCACAAGTCGATAAAGGCTCGGTGCTGTTGTTTATTGAAGCCAAAACCGCGTGGCGCAACAAGGATGCTAATACGGCCAAGCAGAAGCTCAACGTTATTATTAAAAACGATAAAGCGCTATCGGGTCCGTGGATGATGCTGGGTGATATCGCCTTGGCTGAAAAAGATTACCCGCATGCGCTGGCACAGTATCAGCAAGGTTTAACGGTTAACCCGAATAACATCAATGGTTATACCGCATTAGCCAATGTGCAGCGCTTACAAGGCCGCGTTGATCATGCCCACAATACGCTCGCCAAAGCCTTAGCGCTGTGGCCAGACTTTCCTGAGGCGCATTACAACCTCAGTATTTTATTTGATATTTACCTGAATAAAGCCACCAAAGCCAAGCAGCATTTAGAGGCTTACATTCTCTTAACCGGTGGTGATAGCGACAGCCTAAAATGGTTGCTGCAGTTAAACCAACAAATACAGGCCGGGGAGGCGTAAATGATTAACATGCGTCTGTTAATGGTCTTTTTATTAGCCCTAGTATTAACCCTAGTATTCAGCCGAGTGAGTGTGGCGGAAGAGCCAATTAAATTACAGAGTAATTTTGTCGGCGATAAAGAACAACCTGCGGTGAGTTACTTTGTGCCTTGGGAAGGTCCAGCAGGTAATGAAAAACTTTACCGCAAAGAAGAAGACAAGTATGAAAAAAGCATCGACGCCGTCGACCGCGATGTCATGCTGCGCTCAATGCGCATCTACAACGAACTCAAGTTAGAAAAAAATTAAATCAATTAAAAGAAAAGAAAAAAGAAGAGAAGGTTTGAATTATGGATTTTTTTGCCGCAATTATTAAGTTCTTCCAAGAAGGGGGACTGTTTATTTATCCCATCGCCTTGGTCTTTGCCATTGGTATCGCCATCACGATCGAGCGCTGGCGCTTTCTGAACAAAGAACGCTTACAAAACTTAAAAGCGTTTGATGATTTTTTACCCTTATTACGCACTGACGATCACGAAAAAATGACCTTGTTTACCCGTGACAATATCGCTCCTATTTCTCGCATGATCGGTTGTGGTTTAGACATGATGAAAGTCACCATGCAACGCGCTGATGTTGAGCAAGCGATGAGTGAAGGCATGATGGAAGCCGTACCTCGCTTAGAAGAGCGCACAGGTTACCTCGCGGTATTAGCCAACGTGGCCACGCTATTGGGTTTGCTGGGCACCATCATTGGTTTGATCGCCGCCTTTACCGCGGTAGCCAACGCCGACCCCGCCGAAAAAGCGAAATTATTATCGCTGTCTATTTCGGTGGCGATGAATACCACCGCCTTTGGTTTGATCGCCGCGATACCGTTATTAATCTCGCATGCGTTCTTAACCAACAAAACCAATAAAATTATTGGCAGCATTGAAATGGCCGGGGTTAAGTTTCTTAACATCATGACCCTCAACCGTGCGATACAAGCCGGCATTCCCAAAGAAAAGAAAGTAGCGTAACCAGCGAAGTATTGATTATGGGATTCAAAATAAAACGCCAAAATACCGATAGCGCCGATATCGACGTCACCAGTTTTATGAACCTAATGATCGTGCTGGTGCCGGTGCTGCTTATGAGCATGACCTTTACTAAAATTAGCGTCATGGAAATCAACTTGCCAGAACTGGGTGGTGGCGCTAGCAGCGCATCTATGGATCAATCACAGCTAGAAATCAGGGTGCGCAAGAGCGGCATAAAAGTCTACTTCCCAAGCGGATCGCTGGTGAAAGACATACCGCTATTAGAAGACGGCAAGCAAGATTTTCAAACCTTGTCATTGGTGATGCGCGAAGTAAAACAACGGGTAACCGATAAAAAAGACGCGTTAATTTTATTGACCAACGATCTCGAATATCAAACGTTACTGAATACTATGGACGCGGTTAAATCGTATCAAACCGTTGTCATTGCCAGCCTAGCCGAAGTGGAATTATTTCCACAGATTTCCCTAGGTGATCTCAATAAAAATGGCGCTAACGGGAAGTAGGATAAACAATGGGCATACAAAATACCGGTTTATACAAACGCCCTACGGCCAAAAAAACCGCAGCACTGCACCTAGTATCGTTAATGGATATTTTTACCATCTTGGTATTTTTTCTATTAATGAATTCAGGGGATAGCCAAGAAATTGAAAGTGCAAAATTTATAACCTTGCCGGATTCATCCGCCAACAGTTCTTTTTCTAATGAACTGCTGATTACCGTGGGCACTGAATTTATCAGCATCGACGATGTTGAAATAGTGAGCTTGGCAAAAGTACAGCAAGCCAAGGGTAAAGCCGTGGCAGAGATCAGTGATGTGTTAAAAAAGAATAGCGAAGAAAATAGCGAGATGAACGAATTTGAAAAGAAAAACGGCCGCTCTGTCACTATTCTAGGGGATCAAAACGTGCCTTACGAAATTCTGCGCAGTGTGATGGCCAGCTGTTCGCAAGAAAATTATCGCGACATCGCGTTAGCGGTTAATCAAGTCGTAGCAGGCGTAGGAGTGCAAAGTAATGACTAGCCTCGCCAACCCAAAAGAAGCCTTAAATCATCTTGCCCTTGAGATGGTATTACCTTGGCACGAAAACGAAGAACAGTTTGAGTATTTTAAAAAACTCATCAAGAGGATCGTCATACCGCTGATGGTATTTTTAATCGTGATGCCCTTACTGCCTGATTTTACCACGCCCCCCGAGGTGATTAAAAAGGTAGTGACGCAGCTTGCGCTGGATCCACCCGAAGTCATTCCTGTACCCAAACCTGTACCTGAACCCAAAGTCGCGCCGCTGCCCAAACAAAAACCAAAGCCAGCCGCGAGCCAAAAAACCAGTGCCTCAAACAGCGCCTCAAGTTTGGCCGCGCTGTCACAACAACTCAGCGCCTTAAGCAGCGCCGCCAGTGCGCCAAAATTGCAAAAGAAAAATGTGTTCATCGCCGATGCGGGTAAGGTGCAAAAAAGTAGCCGTTCACTATTGGGGCAAAAAAATGCAACCCGCAGCAGTACCGGTTTATCCGCTGCGGATGTCACCCTGAATAGCCAAGGTGGCCAAATACTTGAGCATCAATCGGGTAATATTGTCAGCGCTAATACGGGCATAGCATTGCCGACCGCCGAGCAATACCACTACGACCCTAAGCAAAACAGTCGTCGAGATATGCAAAGTATTCGTCGCACCCTAGAACGTTACAAAGGCTCGGTCTACGCCTTGTATACCCAAGCCTTGCGCCAAAGTACTGAGCTGAATGGTCGTTTTATATTTGAATTTACTATTTTACCCAACGGCGAGATTAGTCAATTAAAACTCGTGAGCAGTGAATTGAACGAGCCAAACTTAGAGGCAAAAATGCTGAAGAAAATCAGTGGCATTAACTTTGGCGTGGCCGACCATCTTCCGACCGCCGTGCAATATACTTTTAGCTTCTTACCCTCGTAAGGCGTATTAACCGCTTATCAGTTTTAAGTATGACGCCTATCACAGTTTGTAACTTTTCCGCTTTATTAGACTTCAATCCGTTACATAATGCATCGCTGTCAATACTAAGGGAAGGGTTATGAATCAAGTATTAAGGGATTTATTGCGAGTAGCATTCGTCGCGGTTACCGTATTGCTAAGTGGTTGTGGTGGCGACATGGCAATGGATACTAGCCAACAGCAAGAACAAGCCATTGCCGAAAATACCGCGTTTGCTTATATCGTCACCGATATGAATAATCCTAACGCCAGCCAACCCGCCAGCAAAAGATTAATGGTCCGTAACGCCATTACGTCAGCGGCCACTGAAATTGAAATTCTTACCGCCTTCAGCGATACCTTTGCTGATCCCTTTACTAATAGCTACGATGTAAAAAACCTAACCATTTCCCCCGACGGTGAAACCTTATTATTCAGCGCCCATAATTTACAAGCCAATAGCCGCTGGAACCTTTACCAATACCATTTTAAAAATCAGCAACTGCAACGCATCATCAGCGACAATAACCTTGCTAACCAAGGTAACGATACTCACGGTATTTACAGCGGCGAGTTAATTTTATTCAGTTCTGATCGTGGCCTCAATAATGAAAATCGTTTATTCGCCATGGAGCGTGATGGCAGCAACATCGTTGAAATTACCCAACCGTTTATCAGTGATACCCATACAAAAGTTTCATTATTAAACGTGCCTAACACGGGTATTAATCCCCTGACGTTAGCGCCTAATGCGGTAGCGTATTTCAACGTGATGCAAGGTTCAGACGGCCGCATGTTAGCGTTGGCCAAAAACCCCGCGCACCCCATGCAAGGCGGCGACATTGTGCAGTTGCAAGGTCCTGCTATTAAGACCACAGCAGCCAATACCTCAGCAAACACAGCGAACAATACCAGCCTAAGCGCAATTTTTGAATACCTAGTGGCCAAGCCTTTATCGGCACCCACATTGGTTTCGGGGGCTAGCGAGGTAGCTGTCAACGGTTGGTACAGTGCGTATTGGCCGTATCGTGATGGCACCAGCCGCCTGTTAGTGAGCTGGTCGCAGTGCATTAACAATGACGGCGGTATTTCGCGCCGCTGTGATAGCCAAGATTCGTTAGACAACATCGAAGCGCGTTATGGCTTGTGGGTATTCGACCCCAGCAACAATACGCGCTTGCCGATATTACAAGCGCAGAAAAATCGCATTTACACCGAAGTCGCCGTCGCCTATCCCAATCTTGCCGGAGACATTAAATTTGATAACATCCCACAAATTGAGCCCGATCCAATAGATCCAGAGCCAACAGAGCCAACAGAGCCAACAGAGCCAACAGAGCCAACAGAGCCAACAGAGCCAACAGAGCCAACAGAGCCAACAGATCCGGTGAATACTGCACCGATTGCCAATGCGGGTTCAGATGCTCTAAAACAACAGCTTGGTATAACCGTTATGCTTGATGGTCGTGCCAGCTCAGATGCAGACGGTGATACCTTAACCTATAACTGGAGAGTCATCAGTTCACCGGTCGACAGTGCGCTCAATATCTTAGCGGACACCACAGCAGAACAACCGACTTTGACATTAATCGAGAAAGGTTTTTATGTTATTGAACTCACCGTGAATGACGGTAACCGTGATAGTGAGCCCGACACCGTCATGATTGAAGCGACTGACGATGCGCAAACCTGTGTGCCAGGCAAAAACCTCTCTATTTGGGCGGCTGTTGAAAGCGAAGGCAATCAAAATAAGCTGATCAAAGATGTGTTCCTGGGGTATATCACCTCATTCCAAGGGGCCAATACTCCAGATGCCAGCTATGACTACTACAGTGCTTCAGCGCACCCAACGTTCGTAGGCGATGCCCTTAATGATGCACTGCCACAGCCGAAGGATAGCTCAGCTCATATCTTCTTTTATGAATCAAAAGCAGAGCACGCCGCACTCACATACAGTAATAACTCAGCGGTTAAAACCCGTGGGCCACTGAATGATGGCGACCTTTTCTTATACTTCTTCTTTAACAAAGATGCCGCTGGCCAGAGTGATAACAAGGTGTACTTCGAAGTCTTCACCGATAACAACCCTAATGAAGCAGGTGTTGAAGGTGTTGCAATTGATCAGGTGATTCTAGCCGATGATGGCCATGAGTTGGTCACCGTTAATACCGCTGACTCAGGTCAACATTACATAGGTGATTATCAATATTGGTACAATACCGATGGGGGTATTATCGGGCCGTTCCGTGGCGAAGAGTTCACCATCGCGGTACGCGCAACCTCGCAAAGCCCAGTAGGGGAAGACCTAACCGGAGCCAGCTTCTTTTCTCGCGAAGGGACTGAATATAACTTTTTCAAAGACCCTAAAATCACCTCATTTATCGTCACCTATAAAGAAGAGCAATTTTGTGGGCAGTAATAAATAAAATGCGTATTATAGCGGCATTGAAAAAGACTTAGGAATATTCAATGCCGCAATCTTCAGAACACACCTCAGCCCTAAAAACACTCACCATCATGGGCTACCTAGAAGGCACCTCTTTCTTATTATTACTGGGCATTGCCATGCCCTTAAAATACCTAATGGGCATTCCAGAAGGGGTGAAATACATAGGCATGGCCCACGGCGTATTATTCATCGCCTATATCGTCATACTCATGGGCGCAGCCAACAAAATTAAAATGCCCATCTGGGCGATGCCCGCCGGAGTACTCGGATCCTTCTTACCGTTTGGCCCGTTTATATTCGACCATCTGCTAAAGAAGAGTTTGAAAAAAGGTTAAAACAACCCCTGCTTTATACACTATAAAGTACGCCTTTCTATTGCTCTACACAGAGCCCATCAGACAAATATTGTAGTCATAAAATCACCAGTAAAACTATAAATCATGCCTATGGCTGAGAAGGTTTTTGTGTGAATCAGGTAGACTACTTCAAAATTAGTTTTGCCGTGTGTCGATAGATAATTGATATTTATGTATTTGAAACGTAGCACTGCTTTCATCATCAAAAGGAATTGTATTTATGCCACATGTTATTGAAAGGAAGCGGCCAGCTAAAGTAGTGAAGCTCACGGAAACAGAGCGCAGTACATTAGAACGGAAGTGTAATAACCGATTGGATTGGACAGATGGAGGCTACTGGACGGGTAATGGTCCTGCTCCAGACTGTGACTTAAAAGAAAAAATTAATAATGCTATATCTCACACAGTAACGTTTCCAACCGACTCTGGGGCCCTTAAATGGAACCAAGAATGGGAGAAGTCAATTCGTTATGTTGGACATACAGGCACCGCAGCATTAACAACGGCCGTTGGACTTACTCTTGGTGGTATTCCAGGTATTGTTATCGGCACAGCAGCGGCTATCACTAAAGATGAATTACAAGCCAATGTAACTTATCCAAGAATGGCTCGAGGCTGGAGTTATGAATTAATTTTTGAGCATGAATTTAAATGGTCTCCGCACCCATACGGTCAAAAGGGATTGACCCAAACAGTAACATCAGTAATTCGTGACCATAATAAGAAAATACAATTTAAATCATCAAAATCTATTAAATATAGTATTGAAAAATTACCTGATGGCCTTTCGAGAGAACTTGCGAGCGTATCTTCCAGAAAAACTAATTCAATTTTTCATTAATTACTAAAATTAATAGGTCAATATTTTGTTCAATATAAAATTAATTATAATTTCTATTCTTCTCTCACTTTGTGTGATTGCTTGTGTTTCTAATACAGGATTAGAAAGTAATCGTTATCATGGTAAATGGACGCTAAATAAAGTTATTTATGATGATGGAGACTTTAAAGATTTAAGCGATAAATCTGGGCATTTCATTAATATTGGTAAAACTGAAGTTTCTGAAATAATGGCTGAATATGGAGTAAGAACGTATCCATATACACAAGAGGGTGATGTATTCACCGTGACCACTGGAACGCGCGATGTTACCTGGACAATAATTGAAAGCTCGGAGCACTCCATGAAAATAGATACGCCTATTGGGCGCTATGTCTTAACCAGATAGCGGTTAACCTTTACCAACCTATATAGGGTGCGTTAAAACAAACCCTGCTGCGGATGATGCAAACACACCGTATCGCCCACCTTAATTTTGCCAGACTGAACTACCTTCAAACACAAACCGCCGTGACCCATCATGGCGGCAATACCACCTTTACCCAGCAACTGCTCCATCCGCAAACAAGGGTGACAGATCGCCCCCGCCTCAAAAATAGCCCCCCCAATCGAAAACTGCTGATAGCGCAGCGCATCTAAGTTGATCCCCTTAATCACCAAGTTACGGCGTAGCAGGCGAGGATGAAGAGTCTCATCAGAATGCAGCGACTGACCTGCAGAGCGGCTCAGCGCTAAAAAATGCGCAATCTGGCCAATATACTCTTCACTCACCAGCGTTACCTGTCGACCTGACCCCAGCGTATTTTCAAAACGATGATCGCCATCCAAACCAGAATCAACAATCGCCTGCGTCGACTCAACTTCAATAATTTCAGCTTTACGACTAGGGCGCAGCCCAATCCACGTTAGCTCGCCGGGTGGAAGGTCATTGATATAACTCGAAAATAAGCGCTTCCTGTGGGAAGAGTTAGTGGATGCCATTGTAATCTGCTCGTCATAAATTGTTGCAATGACGGCATTATTACACAGACCCTAACAATCATCTTACTGACGTATGTTTATGATGAATAACCTGTCATCTACAAAATACTCATCAACTTGAACAAACGTACTAAATAGGGCACTCTTTGTATCTGTCGCTCATACTGTCGAATTAGACATGATGTGACTCAAGGAACGATCAATACAAGGAACGGCAGCCCCAAGCCCAGTATGAATAATCCAAAGCCCTGCCCATTTTGCCAATTTATCTCAGGCGCTATCGACAAAACCATCTTGTTCGAAAACGAAACAGGCTTTGTTGTTCGTGATGGATTCCCTATTACCCAAGGGCATACCCTAATAATTCCCAAGCAGCATATAGACAGCTTCTTTGGCATCAGCCAGTCGCAGCGCCAAGACCTATTTGCATTGGTTGATCTAGCCAAAGCCGAACTCGACCAAGAATATGCCCCAGACAGCTACAATATCGGCATCAACGACGGCGAAGCCGCCGGGCAAACCATTCCACATCTGCACATACATCTTATTCCACGTTATATCGAAGCAGGCAAAGACCCTCGTGGTGGAGTACGTTGGCTAGTACCCGAAAAAGCAGACTATTGGACAGATAGAGAAAGTACAGAAACAGGCGGGAGTGAAAGCCAATGAGCTTAAGCCCTTACATCAATGCTTTTTCAAACATAAAAATGAATGCCTCGGGTGGCCATAATAGCCCTCACAAGGCCTGCTTATTATTAGCCGTAATGAATCTAGTTGCAGAAGAGCGCATTACTGATAACCGCATCTTCTTAAATGACGAGCTAATCAAACAGTTCGAACAAACATTTACCCAAGTCGCTAAAAACATCGACAAAAGCGACATCAGCCAGCCGTTTTTCTATTTGCAGTCATCCGACTTCTGGCACCATAAAGTCACCACAAGGCACGCAGAAGAATACCAACAACGCACAGCACCCAAGCAGCGAAACCATGGTGGCATTAATAAAGTTAAACAACTGATCCAGTACGCCTATGTCGAGCCAGAACTGTTTGAATACTTTAAAAGCCAAACCGCACGCGAAGCACTTACCCAAGCGCTAATAAGTAAGCTCGATACCCAGCAGCAACAAAACTTACTCATACCCGTCAATGGTTGGAACTGGCACGAGTGCGAGTTAATCGTAAACGACTATTTCAACATGCTAGGGCAAGAACTCAAGGGCGAAAAATACAACAAGGCTCAGCATAATCGCGACCTAGTTCAAACCATGAACGAAAGCAGAAACCGCAGCGCGATTGAAAGCAAACATCAAAACATCAGCGCCATATTAAAAGAAATGGGCATGCCGATCATCGATGGCTACAAACCACTCAGCAACTACCAGCGCAATATTCTGCCCGACGTTATTGGTGCAACCATGGCGCAGCATCAAGATATTCAACAGCTGATCAAAGACATTAACCAACAGCCCGTTATTGTTCCTACAGTAGAAGACATACTAAAAACCTTAGTAGACGCACCCACTCGCGAAGTAGAAGCGGGTGGTCAAACCGAAAAAAATACTCGGTCAACAAATCCAGCTTACAATGTCAACCGCTACAGTCCGCCAAAAAGAGATTACCTAGCCCAAGAAACCATGAATCAAGCATTAGGCCTAAGCGGTGAAGAACACGTTGTTAACTACGAAAAAGCACGACTAATCTTTGCAGGCCAAGAAACCCTAGCGGATAAAATAGAACACATAAGCCTAGTAGATGACCGCGCCGGTTATGATATTCATTCATACAATAGCAACGGCAAAGACCGCTTCATAGAAGTGAAAACTACCAACTACGACCGCTATCGCCAATTTTATATCAGTCCCAACGAACTAAAAGTTTCCCAGAAACTGGGGCAAGATTACCACCTATACCGAGTCTTTAACTTTAAAGCCTCTCCCAAATTATTTATTAGCCAAGGCAGTCTAGATAACGGGTACAATCTGTCCCCATCAGCCTACTTTGCCAACATCAAGTGACACTATGACAACGACCCAATCAGAGCAAGAAGCGCAAGCAGAAGAACAAGCCTTCTTAAGCCAGCTAGAAAAGAAACTCTGGACCAGCGCCAACAAGCTCTTGCCATCGCTAGATGCATCCCAGTACAAGCACGTTATGCTGGGTTTGGTTTTTATAAAGTATGTATCCGATGCCTTTGATATTCGCCGCGAACAGCTTAAAACCCAGCTACTAGACCCAAAACACGATTACTACTTCGACCCAGACGAGTTTGAAAACGGCGTAGACGACGAAGAATACCAAGCCGAAATTCAGCACGAACTAGAACAACGCGACTATTACGCCGAGCAAAATGTATTCTGGGTGCCAACACAAGCGCGCTGGTTATTCTTGCAAGACAATAACAAGGTCGCCATTGGCGGTGCCGAACTCACCTTTAAAGATAAAAACGGTGAAGACAAAGTCTTAAAAGTAAGCTCAGTAGGCCACTTAATAGACAACGCCCTAGACGCCATAGAAATAGACAACCCAAAACTGAAAGGCGTACTCAACAAACGCTATACCCAATTACAAATAGACCAATCCAAACTGGGCGAACTCATCGACCTAGTGGCCACCATACCGTTCGACCATGCCTCATTAAACAGCAAAGACATCTTAGGGCACGTATACGAATACATGCTGGGCCAATTTGCCCTAGCCGAAGGTAAAAAAGGCGGCCAGTTCTATACGCCTAAAAGCATCGTAAGTTTAATTGTACAAATGCTAGAGCCCTTTAAAGGCCGCGTATACGACCCAGCCATGGGCAGTGGTGGTTTTTTTGTACAATCCGAACACTTCATCAATGCCCACCAAGGCAAAATTGGTGACGTAAGTATTTACGGCCAAGAATACAACCATACCACCTGGCAGCTAGCCGCCATGAACATGGTGATTCGTGGCATCGACTTTAACTTTGGCAAAGAACCTGCCAGCAGTTATACCAACGATCAACACCCAGATCTAAAAGCCGACTTCGTAATGGCCAACCCACCCTTCAACATGAAAGAGTGGGACACTGGCGTAGACGACAATGATCCACGCTGGCAATACGGCCGCCCACCTTCAGGCAACGCCAACTTTGCTTGGTTGCAACACATGCTGTATCACACCGCACCCAACGGCAGCTTAGGTTTGTTATTGGCCAACGGTTCCATGAGTTCTAATACCAGTGGTGAAGGCGCTATTCGTAAAGCCTTAATCGAAAATGATTTAGTAGAATGCATGGTGGCCTTACCTGGCCAGTTATTTACCAATACTCAAATTCCCGCCTGTATTTGGTTTTTAACCAAAAATAAAAAAGCACGCACATCTGCCAGTGGCAAAAAGCTGCGCGACCGTAAAGGCGAAGTGCTGTTCATCGATGCCCGTAATTTGGGTTACATGAAAGACCGAGTGCTGCGCGACTTCACCCAAGACGATTTAAATACCGTATGTGAAACGTTTCATAATTGGCAAGTTGGCGATGGCTATGAAGACGAAGCGGGCTTTGTTAAAAGTGCTAACTTAGAAGATTTGGTAAAGCACGACTACGTACTTACCCCGGGCCGCTATGTAGGCGCAGCCGCTGAGGAAGATGATGGTGAACCCTTCGCAGAAAAAATGGCACGTTTAACCGGCCAATTAAAAAAACAGTTTGAAGACTCTGACCGTTTAGAAACTGAGATTAAAAAGAATTTGGCGGGGTTGGGTTATGGTGTCTAAATGGGTTGATATGGAGCTTGGTGACTTCGTAGAATTAAAGCGTGGATATGATTTACCGAAAAGAAATAGAGAGGTAGGTACAGTCCCGTTGATATCATCTTCAGGTGAATCAGATTTTCATAATATAGCGAAGGTCAAAGGGCCAGGAGTGATAACTGGGCGATATGGAACTATTGGTCAGGTGTATTATGTAGAAGAAGATTTTTGGCCTTTAAATACAACACTCTATGTCAAAGACTTCAAAGGGAATGATCCTCTATTTGTTTATTATTTTCTGAAAACAATAAGCTATAGCGATTATAGTGATAAGGCTGCTGTACCTGGGATAAATCGAAACCACTTACATAAGGCAGAAATTAGAGTCCCCGTTGATCCTATTTATCAACGAGAGCTAGCTGAGAAATTATGGGCCTTAGATTCAAAAATTGAACTAAACCGCCAAACCAACCAAACCCTAGAGCACATGGCCCAAGCCATTTTTAAAAGTTGGTTTGTAGATTTCGAACCCACCCGCGCAAAAATCGCCGCCAAAGAAGAATGGGAAAAAAGAAGCATGACCGCCAAGGCTGGTGGAAGTGATAACAATATTAAAGAAAGCCAGGCTGAAGCAGCGTTTGTTGAACGCGCCGCCATGGCCGCTATCAGTGGTCGAGGCATAGACTCAACAAACGATAGCACCACCGGCGCTTTAGCCGGGCTAGACCAGCTAAACCCAGAACAAATCCAACAACTCAAAACCACCGCCGCTTTATTCCCCGATACGCTGGTGGATTCAGAGTTGGGTGAAGTTCCTGAGGGGTGGAGTTGGAGCGAAATTGGTGATGAGGTTGTCGTTGCTGGTGGTGGCACGCCTAGTACAAAAAAAGAAGAGTACTGGGAAGGCGGACATATTCATTGGACATCACCAAGAGATATGTCAAACCTCACGGACAAAATATTAATAGACACCAGTCGTAAAATTACTTCTGCAGGTTTGGCTAAAATCAGTTCAGGTTTATTACCAATAGATACAATTCTAATGTCATCTAGAGCACCAGTAGGGTATCTAGCAATTAGTAAAATTCCAGTTGCAATTAACCAGGGTTACATTGCGATGAAATGTGAAGGCGCTTTGAGCGCTGAGTATGTTGTGCAGTGGGCTGAATCCGTTATGGATGATATTAAACAGCGGGCTAGTGGAACAACGTTTGCAGAAATTAGTAAAAAAAGTTTCAAAATCATTCCTGTAATTATACCTGAGAAGGAAGTGATTTCTGCATTTACGGCAGTTGCTTCGAGCCACTATGAAAAAATTACTGAAGCATTAAGAGAAACTAAATCATTAACGGAAACCAGAGATTTGTTATTACCGAAGTTGCTTTCCGGCGAAATAAATTTGGTGGGTTGATTAAATGAGTGAAACAGCATTTATATTACAAAATTGTACGAAAGCCATGGCAGGGGCAGAAGAATCTGTATATTTACTTGAACAAAAGAGTCGCTTAGAACAGGCTGTTTCTAGTAAAGATCCTGGCTTAACTTTAGATACATCCAAGGCGTTGCTCGAAAGTATTTTCAAAACAATAATTTCTGATCGTGTGGCAGAACCAAATCTTGGGCAAGATCTAAATCCATTGTATAAAAATGTCCGTGATGTTTTAGTTTTGAATCAAGATACTCAAGCAAATGAGATATTGAAAAGATTAACGAACTCTATTGTTCATAATGTTGCAGAGCTTAGAAATAAGTATGGGGCTGCATCGCATGGTGATGATGGATGTTATGAGAATCCAATTCAAATGCCTGAAGCAGAAATGATTGCACATCTAGTAGATGGCATGGGTGGCTTCTTATATAGGAAACATAAAAGTCTTGGTGACCCTGGGCTAGCACAAAGAATTTTTTATAGTGATTATTCTGAATTTAATGATTGGTTAGACACCCAGAATAGTCCAATAAAAATACCTGTTGAAGAGGCTAAGGAAGTACCATTTAGTAATTTTCTATTCACATACGATGTTGATATATATAGAGCAATGCTTCTGCAGTATATACAAACAGAAGAAGATGATGAAGAGGCCCAAGCGGAAGTCGAATTCGAAGCTCAACAGGCCTATGAAGAAACGCAAGAATATGCACAGTCGGAAGCGCAAGAAGCCTTTGAGGAAAATCAGGCAGAGGCCCAAGCGGAAGCCGAATTCGAAGCTCAACAGGCCTATGAAGAAGCGCAAGAATATGCACAGTCGGAAGCGCAAGAAGCCTTTGAGGAAAATCAGGCAGAGGCCCAAGCGGAAGCCGAATTCGAAGCTCAACAGGCCTATGAAGAAGCGCAAGAATATGCACAGTCGGAAGCCCAAGAGGCCCATGTAGAAAATAATAAAGTCAAATGGGTCGCTGGTTCACTAAAGATAGGGCAATCATTTATAAAGAATTTATCAGATTTTAATTTTCATGAACCTATTGTCTCTAAAAACTTATTACAGCATGTAGTCGCAGTAGTGATTAATTTTATTAAGGTGGAGGGGGCAGTTGATTGGTTTGATAGAGAATCCCAACTATCTAAACTTAAACTTTTAATTCGGCGTGAACTTAAAAGGGTTCATTATCCGCGAGAGAGCCTTGATGTGGCATCGGAAGTATTGTCAAATTCATTGGCTGTCTATTATAGAGAAAAGAATAAGAGAGAGGAGTTGGGGGAATGATCACAGAAGACCAACTTGAACAACTCTGCCTTGATTGGTTTAAAGGCATGGATTACGAATATGTTTGTGGTTATGACATAGCCCCAGACAGCGACAACCCTGAGCGTACAGATTATCGCCAAGTGATACTTCATGATCGCTTACTGGGTCGCTTAGAGGTGATCAACCCTCATATGCCTGTAGCAACGCTAGAGCAGGTGGCTATACAAGTTGCTAATCCAGAAACCCCAATACTGATTAAAAACAATAAAGCCTTTCACCAATTGTTATTGGAAGGTGTAAAGGTTGAGTACAAAGACAAACGTGGTGATGAGCAAACAGATTATGTGCAGCTTATTGATTTTAACGATGTTGATAAAAACCAATTTTTAGTTGTAAACCAATACACCATTACTGGCACAAAGGGCAATCGCCGCCCAGATGTCATTGTATTTATTAATGGCTTGCCACTAGCGGTATTAGAGCTTAAAAATCCTGCAGATAATAACGCCGATATCTGGTCTGCATTTCAGCAGCTTCAAACTTATAAAGATGAAATTCCTGATTTATTCATGTTTAACCAAGCGTTGATAGTAAGCGATGGATTAAATGCGCGGGTAGGTTCGCTTACCGCGAATAAAGAACGTTTTATGGCTTGGCGTACGGTGAGCAACGAAAACGATAAACCATTATTTGAATACTTTTTAGAAACGTTAGTGAAAGGCTTCTTTAAGCCTGAGTTGTTTTTAGACTACATTCGTCATTTTATTCTGTTCGAGCAGGACGGCGACAAAACAATTAAAAAAATTGCGGGCTATCACCAATTTCACGCGGTACGTGAAGCGGTACGCGCGACAGTTATTGCTGCACAAAGAGAAGAATTGAGCATGGCGGCAGAACCTAGAGCTGCTTATGGTGACAAAGTTGTACCGGGCTCGGGTAAAGCGGGTGTGGTTTGGCATACGCAGGGCAGTGGTAAATCAATTTCTATGGTGTGTTATGCCGGTAAGCTATTAGCCCAGCCTGCGATGAACAACCCAACCATTGTTGTGGTCACCGACCGGAATGATTTAGACAGCCAACTTTTTAATACTTTTGCGATGGCAAAAGACACGTTAAAGCAAACCCCCGTGCAAGCCGCAGATCGTGACGATTTGCGCGATATATTAGCGTCGCGTCAAGCGGGTGGTATTATTTTTACCACTGTTCAAAAGTTTGCTCTGCTAGCAGAAGAAAGTCATCACCCTGTACTAAGTACTCGCCATAATATTGTAGTTGTGAGCGATGAAGCGCACAGAAGCCAATATGGTGAGAAGGCGAAATTAAATACCAAAACTGGTAAGTATACTTTCGGCTATTCAAAGCATATGCGTGATGCTTTACCCGAAGCTTCTTTTATTGGTTTTACCGGAACCCCCATTGATTCAGCCGATAAAGATACCCAAGCGGTATTTGGTAGTTATGTTTCTATTTATGATATTCAAGATGCGGTAGACGATGGCGCGACAGTGCCGATTTATTATGAATCTCGTTTGGCCAAGTTGGATATTAATCAAGCGGATATCGAAACGCTTAATGATGATGTCGATGAAATTATTTACGAAGATGATGAAGACGAAGAAGGTATTGCTGAACGTGAAAGCATTAAATCTAAGTGGGCTGCGTTAGAAAAGTTAGTGGGCAGTGGCCCACGTATGGAACAAATAGGTAAAGATCTGGTTCAGCATTTTGAAACTCGAACTAAAACTATGCCGGGTAAAGGTATGGTGGTTTGCATGAGCCGTGAGATTTGTGTGGATATGTACAATGCGATTGTGGCGATAAAACCAGAATGGCATGACCTAGATACCGATAAGGGCGCGATTAAAATAGTAATGACAGGCTCGGCTTCTGATAAGTCTAAGTTACAGCCGCATATTCATAATAAAGAAACCAAGAAGTTATTTGAAAAACGCTTTAAAGATGTGAATGATCCTCTGCAATTAGTGATTGTGCGCGATATGTGGCTCACAGGCTTCGATGCCCCTAACTGCCATACCATGTATATCGATAAGCCGATGAAAGGCCATAACCTAATGCAGGCGATTGCCCGTGTTAACCGTGTGTTTAAAGATAAACCGGGTGGTTTGGTTGTTGATTACATTGGTATTGCGAATGAGCTTAAAGCGGCATTAAAGACCTATACCAATTCAAACGGTAAAGGTAAGCCAACGGTTGATACCCATGAAGCCTTTGCGATCTTACTAGAAAATATCGAAAAGCTGCACGGCATAATGCATGGTTGTGATTACAGCAGTTATGAAACTCAGGCTTTGCAGCTATTGCCGAGGGTGATGAACCACATACTATCGCTAGAGGGCGCTAACAAAGAGCTAGATGGCAAAAAACGCTTTTTGGATATCATGGCCAATGTTCGTGCGTCATTTACCTTATGCGGCACATTAGACGAAGCTCAAGCCTATTCAAAAGAAATCGCCTTCTTTGGTGCGGTTAAAAATGCGATTAGCAAATTCACCACCATCGATAAACGCCGTACCGACGAAGAAAAAAATACAGCACTAAAACAAATTATCGATAACGCCATTATTGCCGACGGTGTGGATGATATCTTCAGCTTGGTAGGCTTAGATAAACCAAATATCGGTTTGTTATCCGCACAATTTATGGAAGATGTCGCTCAGCTAGAAGAAAAGAATTTAGCGGTAGATCTGTTAGAAAAGCTGTTGCGCGACGAAGTAAAAGCCCGAATGAAAACTGATGTGGTATCAGAAAAGAAATACTCTGACCGCATAATGGAAACCTTACGTAAATATCATAACCGCGGGATTGAAACTGCACAGGTAATAGAAGAGCTGATTAAGATGGCCAAAGACATGGCCGATGATGCTGAGCTTGCAGAGAAGTCGGGATTAAACCCTGATGAAATTGCCTTTTACCGTGCATTGATTCAAAACGAATCGGCGGTGAAAGAACTGGGTGATGATAAGTTACGGGCTTTAGCTATTTTTGTGACGGAGCAATTAAAGAAATCAACAACGGTTGACTGGCAAGTTCGAGATAATGTCCGTGCTAAGTTGAGAAATTTGGTAAGACGCGCACTGAAGAAATGGAAGTATCCACCAGATGGTGCGGATGGCGCGATTGATTTGTGTTTGCAGCAGGCTGAGGCTTTGAGCCAGAGCTGGAGTAGTTTATGAATGTTTGGGGAATACATATGGGAGCGCATGTTGGAAGCGCACCAGTCGATAACGGGTATGTAGCAATTGGTTGGAGTTTAGCTAGCGATCTAACCAAGTTAGAACCCAATAGAGAAGCTTTTAAGGAAAAGCTTGCGAATGCATATCCGAATACGAAAGCTGGTGCGATACCTGTGCAGGCTGGAGTGCTATATCGGTTTGTTCATGATATGCAAGAAGGAGATATTATTATTTATCCTTCTAAAAGTGATCGTATGATAAATATCGGACGAGTCGCTAGTGGGTATATTTATAATGCCAGTGATAAATTTGAATATCCTAATCATAGAGCTGTTGAGTGGAAAGCTCATATTCCAAGAGATGAATTTCCTCAAGCTGCTTTAAATGAAATCGGTTCAGCTGTTACATTATTTAGTGTTTCTCGGTATGCAAATGAATTTTTATCAAGAATTAATGAAGTCTATGAAATAACGCCTGCTTCTAGCCAGATAGAGTCAGAAGATGATGAAGCTGCAACAGCGGGGGTTTCTGAGCAAGCTGTTGAAACAACAAGTGATTATATAATTCGAAAGCTTAAAAGTGATCTTGACCCTTACGAATTTGAGCATTTTGTTGCACATATTTTAGAATGTATGGGCTATACGGCTCGTGTTACGCAAGCTTCGGCTGATGGTGGTGTTGATGTTATTGCACACAAAGACGAACTTGGCTTCGAGCCACCAATTATCAAAGTGCAATGTAAGCAGATTACAAATTCGTCTTCAGAGCCAGAGGCAAATCAATTATTAGGTACTCTTGGTGACGGTGAATTCGCACTGTTTGTGAATTTAGGTTCATACAGTCGACCAGCAAGAAGTCTTGAACGAAATAGAAGTAAGTTACGTTTAATTGATGGTGAAGAGTTGGTTAGTATTATTTTAGAGAATTATGAACGATTATCTCCAAAATATAGAACGATGTTGCCAATGAAAAAAATATACGTACCAGATTTATAAGCAAAGTTAAGAATGGATTCTGTCGATACAGGTACTAGTATTGAAGAAGTTTCAAAAGGTAAGTACTAAGCCAAGTTGTTGACCAAGGGTGGTCTGCTTAAAGCAGACTTAATTGCTAAAGCAATTTAGTTTTTGAAAAAGCCACATCATAATTTATGTGATGTGGCGGCTTCATTTATAATTTATATAAATAACTTTTTTAGTTATATTTAATCTATAAAAATAGGCTATTTCTCGTTACCAATCACCACCAATGCGCTAAAATTACTAATGTATTAAAAACCAGTGTTTATAAAGTTAGTGTTTATAAAGTTAGTGTTTATAAAATCACTGTTTTAACATTCAGTATGGTGGCTTCTATGTATGCGATGAATCTCTCTTCTATTTTGGGTTCTGCTAGCCCGTTATTTATTTCAGAATCGTCTGCGGATTCTTATTCGAATTCCGATTCTTTTGATCCTTCCTATTTTCCTCCTTTTAATGCTGACGATTCTAATGATCAGTTGGCCGATAAAATCACCACGCTGGCGGGGCAGATTAATGCGGCTAATTATCGATTTTTAAAAATGATTGCAGAGTTTGATCGTCGTGTGGCGTGGGAGGGGCCGGGTATTCGTTCGTGCGCGTATTGGTTGCATTGGAAGTGCGGTATTGATATTGGCGCGGCGCGCGAGAAGGTGAGGGCGGCGAGGGCGCTGGTAGGTTTGCCTGAAATTAATGCGGCGTTTGAGAAGGGTGAGCTGAGTTATTCTAAAGTGCGTGCGATAACGCGAGTCGCGACGGTAGAAAATGAGTCGTATTTATTAAATATTGCGCAGTATGGCACGACCCAGCATGTTGAGAAGTTGGTAGGGGCTTTTCGTTCTGTTAATGATTCTGTGGTGATTGATGAGGTTAAGCAGGATCGGAAAGTTGAGCAAACCTTGTATGAGTCGCGTGGGGTTTCTTGTTATCAGGATGATGAGGGCATGTGGATTATTAAGGCGAAGTTGCCGGCTGAAGAGGGTGCTTTGTTGGTGAAGGTTTTGAAGGAGTTGGGCGATCGCTTAGCGGCGAATGATAATGCTGTTGGCACTGATGACGAAAAAAGCAAAAACGTTTCAGCTGAAACGTTTTCTGGTTATAAAAATGATGATTTTGAAAAAGATAAGTTATTAAAAAAGCCGTTATTAAAAGATGTGTTATTAGAAAAAGAGCCGCTGACGTTTCCACAGCGTCGGGCTGATGCTTTGGTGATGATTGCTGAGGGGTATGTTGCTCAGTCGGGTGAGGCGTTGGGCCTTAAGGGGCACGAGCGTTGTCAGTTGGTGCTGCATGTTCAAAAGGATGCTAATAGCCGCCATGATCTTGATGGCCGTTGGTTATTGCCTGATGCGGCGCGGCGGTTGGCGTGTGATGCGAGTTTGTTGGTGGTTGAGCAGGATGAGGTTGGTAATGTGTTGGATATTGGCCGTCGTAGTCGGATTATTCCTGCGGGTATGGCGCGGGCGTTGGCGATTCGTGATGGCGGCTGTCAGTTTCCGGGCTGTTGTGAGTCGCGCTATGTAGAGGGGCATCATGTTAAGCATTGGGCGGATGGTGGTGAGACTAAGTTAGATAATTTGGTGACGCTGTGCCGGTATCATCATAGGGAGTTGCATCGGGGTAAGTTTTTTTTGGCGGTTAAGCCGCTATCGGTTAAGCAAGCGTCTCGCTTTGCCGATCGTTTGTGTTTTTCTACGGTGCGGTCTTCTTTTATGAATAAGCCTCAGCAGGTTATTGCGCAGAATCCGGCTACGTTTTCGTGTGCTTGTGAGCTGAAGCAGGCTTTGCCTAGGGCGATTTATGAGGGCATTGGTGCGAATACGGCGGTGACTAAGTGGTTGGGGGAGCGCATGGATTTGGGGATGGCGGTTGAGGGGTTGTTGCGGATAAACGAACGAAAAGATTCGATAGTAAACCCATTATAAAATACTCAATACTGGCGCTGAATATTTGTTACAGTAAATCACCTTATTGTGCATTAAGAAGATTCCTATGAACGATACTTCCAAAGATAAAAATCAGCAGTCCCCCACGCAAGCCGCTCATTCAAAATCACAGGGGTTGGGCCGTTTAACGATTGACGCTGTGTTAGCGATCACCGACATTGTTGAAGCCGTTCATAAACGAGTAAGTCCACTTTCAAATGCAAGTTCGTCTTCAGACAAAGACGGACTTTCGGGCATAAGTGGCTTGGTTTATCGTAATATCCGCAATGTAACGGAGTCTATAGGTAAGCGTATTGACGCTCCGTTGGCCGTTATCAGCAAAGCGATCGCGGCTCAACCTGGTTCAACCTCGACACAAGCGTTGCTTGCCGCATTGAACGGTGTATTAGGTGATTATCTTGTGCTGAGTGAGAGCCCATTGGCTATCCCAATGCACTTTCGCAGAGCAGGAAAAATCTTACAGGATGCAGAGCTGTTAGACATTATAAACCACAGTAACGGCAAGCTTTTGATCATGGCCCATGGTTTGTGTATGAATGACCTGCAATGGTCTCGAGAAGGGCATAATCATGGGGCTGAATTGGCAAAAGAGTCGGGTATGGCAGACCTCTACCTACACTATAATACTGGGCAGCATATTTCCGACAACGGTAAACAGTTCGCCGATTTGTTGCAGTCTCTGGTTAACCTGTCAGATAAACCGCTGGACATTAATATATTGGCCCACAGCATGGGAGGACTCGTCTCCCGTAGCGCTGTTAATGTGGGACAACACAGTGGCCACCAATGGCCAGAACTACTCAATAATTTAGTATTTTTAGGGACGCCGCACCAAGGGGCGGTGCTTGAACAAGCCGGTAACTGGATTGATTTAATTTTAGGCGCTAATTCATACACCGCTCCGCTTGCACGTTTAGCGAAGGTGCGCAGTGCTGGCATTACCGATTTGCGTTATGGCAATGTGCAGGAACTCGATTGGCATAATACTGAACGCTTTGAGTTCAGTGGCGACCAGCGGTTGCCGTTACCTTTACCTGATGGCACGAAGTGTTTTGCGATAGCCGCGAGTATTAAAGAAAATGTTAATCATCCCTTAGGTGATGGCCTAGTTCAGCTGAACAGTGCATTGGGTGTGCACGAAAAACCGGAGTTTGATTTACATATTCCCGATCAGCGAAAGTGGGTCGGTACGCCGATTAATCATATGCAGCTATTAAGCGACGATAAGGTTTATCAAGTGTTGAAAGCTTGGTTTGAGGTAGAATAATAATTATTTCAAATAAATTCTGTAATTAGTATCCTTTTTCTAATTTAGGTCTATAAGATACATTCTATCAAAGCAGCACCACATAACTTAATGATAAACGGAGTAAATACTATGAGCAATATCGATAAAATTAAAGAAACAGCCACTACTGCAGAAGAAATGGCTCGTAGAATTTGGTTAGCAGGTTTAGGCGCATACGGTAAAGGCTATGAAGAAGTAAAAGGCCGCATCGAATCACTTTCAACTGATTCAAACAAACTGTTTGATGAGTTAGTGATTAAAGGCGAAAAGCTTGAAGTTGAAGGTAAAAATATAGTTAAGCAAGTTAAAGATGACGTTCTAGCTAAAACTGAAATTGAATCTCGCATCGAAACTGTTCGCAGTAAGCTTGATTTTACTAAAACTAAAACTGAAAATGACACTAAAATCGAAGAGCTAAGCTCTAAGATTGATGCATTGACAGCCGCGGTTGCTAAATTAGCGACTCCTAAAGCTAAAAAAGCTTAGTTCTAGTCTGATGTATAAAAAAGAGAGCTTTAAGCTCTCTTTTTTTATGCGTAAAAATAACAGTCAGATTTAGATTAGGGATAAAATAAGTATGGTCCCAATCGTCTATCACCCCAATTACTCCTGCCCCTTTCCAAGCGATCATCGCTTTGTTATGAGCAAGTTTGTCGACCTATACCACTATGTATTGGCGCAGGGTTTAATTGCCCCAGATGAAAGCAATTTATTTACCCCGCAAGCGGCCAGCCTAGCCGACTTAGCCATCGTGCACGATATGGCCTATCTGCAAAAGCTGTGTGGCAATAAAGTTGATCTACGTGAATGGCGTCGTGTCGGTCTGCCCTGGAGCCAAGCCTTGGTAGAGCGAACCCTAACCGCGCCGAATGGCACCTTGTTAACCGCGCGCCTTGCTTTGCAAAGAGGGCTGGCGTGTCATTTGGCCGGAGGCACCCATCACGCTCACTACGATTTTGGCTCGGGCTATTGCATGATCAATGACTTGGCTTATACCGCGGAAGTTCTATTACAACGTGGTGAATGCCAGCGCATTTTGATTTTTGATCTTGATGTGCATCAAGGCGATGGCACCGCCGCCATTTTACACAACCAGCCAAACGCTTTTACCTGTTCGATTCATTGTGAAAAAAACTTTCCGTTTCGCAAGCAACACAGTGACTTAGATATCGGGCTAGAGGTGGGCCTTGAAGATGCCGCCTATTTAAACGTGGTCGACACTACCCTTAACGACTTGTTAGATACTGTGCAGCCTGACTTAGTGATATACGATGCGGGGGTCGACGTATGGGCGCACGACGATTTGGGTCGTTTGAATATCTCAAGCCAAGGCATGCATGACCGCGACGAACGGGTATTAACGACCTGCCTTAAACGCCACGTGCCGGTGGCTACGGTAATTGGTGGTGGTTACGATACCAATGCTGCCCGTTTGGCACGTCGCCATGCGGTGGCGGTTGAGGTGGCGGCGCACTTGTATGATCAGTATTGCTAGTCGGCATTTATCTATCTTGGCCGCCAGCACCTGTTGATATTTTTGCGGGTGTTACTTGGTTTGTTTCCACTTCGTAAGATTGAATGATAATCGCAGCGTTGGTGGCTTTTATTAGGGCCGCTGTTTGCTTTTCTTCTGCCAGGGGTGCTGTTTCTCCACAAGCCGTGATAGCGATGGCGGCTAGTAGTATGGCGGCTTGCTGTAGCATGTTTATTCCTTCGATTTGAGTGTTTGTCTACTTACGTGTGTATGAGCGACGGTAAGACTAAACACAACGTTACCATTTAAAGCATTATCAGTCAGCATTATCAGTCAGCATTACATTAGTGTGTTCTTTTTATTAAAAGCCTCCTATACTGGTCAAATATACAGTGTTTTTATATACAGTATTTGTATTCGGGATGGGAGGATTTTACATGATGATGAAACTTACTCTTTATAGCGATTCGGTAGCGGCGGGTTTTCCTAGCCCTGCGGAAGACTATAAAGAAGATGCACTCAGTCTTGATGAGCATTTGATTACGCATCCGGCGGCGACGTATCTGGCGAAGGCGTCGGGGGATTCTATGCAGGGCTTGGGTATTTTTGATCAAGACTTGTTGATTGTGGATCGCTCGTTAACCCCACGCAGTGGCAGTGTGGTGGTGGCGGCGGTAGACGGTGAGCTGTGTTGCAAACAGATTGATCTGGTGGGGCGCCAGCTGCTATCGGCCAATGAACATTATCCAGCGATTGCCATTTCAGATGAGCAAAGTTTGGTGATAGAGGGGGTGGTGAAAGCCTCTATCCGCTATCACTGGAAAGGGTAATGTTTGCCCATGCGCTGAAGGCGCTATCGTATTCTGGGGGCATGCTGGGTGGGGGGGTGATTGGTGTGTTAAACATAGTCATCATAACGATGATGTTGTACAGCGTTATCACGGGATAGGCTTATGTTTGCGCTTGTCGATTGCAACAGTTGTTATGCCAGCTGTGAACAAATTTTTCGTCCAGAGTTGCGGGGTAAACCGGTGGTGGTGCTGTCGAATAACGATGGCTTTATTGTGGCGCGCTCTAAAGAAGCCAAGTTATTGGGCTTGGAAGACTTGCAGCCTTTTTTTAAAGTTGAGCAGCTGTTAAAAAAAAATAAGGTGGCGATCTTTAGCAGCAACTATCCGTTGTACGGTGATATTAGCCATAGGGTGATGACAACGCTGAAGGCGTTTTCCCCCGAGGTGGAGGTGTATTCGATTGATGAAATGTTTTTGAATTTTGCAGGCATGAAGTGGGATCTTAATGAATACGGCCAGCAAATAAAAAACAAATTATGGCAAGACATTCGTATGCCGGTAGCGGTGGGTATTGCGCCGAGTAAAACGTTAAGTAAGTTGGCAAATCGAGCGGCTAAAGTAATGCCTAAATGCAAGGGTGTCTGTGTATTAGATACGCCGCATAAATGGCAATGGTTGCAAAAGCGATTGCCGGTTATAAAAGTATGGGGGGTGGGTTCGCGTTTGGCCAAGCGCTTGGAGCAGTATCAAATTCATACGGTTTAT
>JBNMOT010000027.1:0-29134 GCA_051275515.1 Oleispira sp.
GTTCCGCACTAACGTCCGTGCCCCTCGCGCTTAAATTAGTTGTCATATTGATGCCCTAATCTTCGGCGCTATTGAATAAGAACTGACCAATTAGCTCTTCTAGTACGAGTGCTGACTGAGTATCTTCAATCACACCGCCTTCTTCTAAATATTCATCATCTGCGCCGACCGTTAAGCCAATGTATTTTTCACCTAAGAGCCCAGCAGTCAAAATAGCCGCTGAGGTATCTGTAGTGAGTGATGACATGCTTTTATTAATTTCCATTTCAACCACTGCGACATAATCTTCAGCATCAAGATAAATACGTGTCACTCGGCCAATTGTCACACCCGACATGGATACTTTGGCGCGCTCGGTTAAGCCACCTAGGTTTTCAAAATATGCCTTGATAGTATATTTATCCCCGGCATCAGCGGTTGAAAGCCCGCTGACTCGTAGAGCCATTAATATTAGAGCAATAATGCCCATCACAATAAAAGCACCGACGGCTAATTCCATTAAACGTGTACGCATTGTTAAATACTCCCTAACATGATGGCAGTTAAAATAAAGTCTAACCCTAATACCGCTAACGACGCGAACACCACTGTTTGTGTCGTCGCCTTGCTGATTCCTTCTGATGTAGGTATGGAATCAAAACCTTGATAAACCGCAATCCAGGTAACCACTAAGCCGAATACCAGTGATTTAATGAGACCTTTTATTACGTCATTATAAAATTCTACCGAGGCTTGCATATTTCCCCAGTAAGCCCCTTCATCGACCCCGAGCATGTTGATGCCGACATAAGCCCCCCCCCAGATTCCGACAAGGCTGAACAATAGCGCCAAGATAGGCATGGCAATAAACCCCGCCCATAAACGGGGTGTAATGATGCGTTTAAGAGGATCAACACCCATCATTTCCATGGCCGAGATTTGCTCCGTCGCTTTCATCAAACCGATTTCAGCGGTTAACGCCGAGCCCGCACGACCCGCAAATAACAAAGCGGTCACAACCGGACCCAGCTCTCGTAACAAGGTGAGCGACACCATCGTTCCCAGTGCAGATGCAGAACCAAAGTCTGATAAAATAGTATACCCCTGCAGGCCAAGTACCATACCGACAAAAAAACCTGCCACGATGATAATGGAAAGCGAACGCACACCAATAGAATAAATTTGCTTCACTAAATCTTTAAAGCCTGCGCTGCCTGGGCCACCCCAAGGGATCGACGCCAGTAAAAACACGCCCGCTTGACCGAGCGCTTGCAATCGCCCTAAACCAAATAGGCCGAGCTTATGAATCGGCTCTAGAATTTTGTCCATCATTGCAGCCATATTATTTCACCTGCTTAAAAAGATCTGCACTGAAATCGTCAGCAGGAAAATGGAAAGGCACTGGGCCATCGGACTCACCTTGCATGAATTGACGTACCTGCTCAGAACCGTTTTTAATAAGATTTTCGGGGCTGTCAAAACCAATCACCTTGCCCTCAGACAGTAGGCAAACGTAATCAGCAATCGAGCACGCTTCGTCGATATCATGGGTTACCAATACACTGGTTAACCCTAAAGCATCGTTTAAGCTTTTAATGAGTTTTACCGTCACGCTCAAAGAAATGGGGTCGAGACCGGTAAAAGGCTCATCATAAAGCATCATCTCTGGATCCAGCGCAATCGTTCGCGCCAGAGCGACTCGACGAGCCATCCCCCCCGACAGTTCAGCGGGCATTAGGTCACGAGCACCTCGTAAACCCACGGCTTCGAGTTTCATCAAGACCAAGTCTCGAATCATAGAGTCGGGTAAGTCGGTGTGCACACGTATGGGGAAAGCCACATTTTCGAATACAGAGAGATCCGTAAACAAGGCACCCGATTGAAAGAGCATGCCCATGGTTTGCTTGCGCAACTCAAATAGTTCTGCACGTTTTAACGTGGGAACATTATGACCGTCGACTTTAATCGTGCCAGAATCGGGCAATAACTGTCCACCGATCAGACGCAACAATGTCGTTTTTCCCGTGCCACTAGGCCCCATAATCGCAGTCACTTTGCCACGCGGGATATCCAAATCCATGTCATTAAAAATCAGACGGTTGCCGCGAGTAAACGACATCCCTCGGATTGATACAAAAGCTTCTTCGCTGGACATTTAAAGTCTCTTATTTATAGCACGTTGTGTTTATACACAATTATAAAGTATTCATTCCTGACTTAGCATAGCGGAATGTAAAACAACCATAAAACATAGGCTAACTCATAATCCCTACAAGAACTATACGTTATGGTGGAACAAGCAATACCGACAATGAAAATTTACAGGTACAATGGCCCATTTTTTCTTGAGGCCTTAACATGACCCTTACCGCACTGACCCCAGCCATTGCCGCACTATTAGCTGGACTCGTCATTCTTGTTTGGAGCGCAGATCGCTTTGTACTGGGTGCAGCAGCGACTGCTCGCTTTATGGGTATATCCCCTTTGGTTATTGGCCTAACCATTGTGTCAATTGGCACTTCAGCCCCAGAAATGTTCGTGTCTACTGTGGCGGCTTTAGACGGCGCTGGGGGGTTGGCTGTGGGTAACGCCATTGGTTCTAACATTGCCAATATTGCCCTTGTGTTAGGGGTCACCGCCTTAGTCGCCGCTATTCCAATTCAAAAGAAACTGATCAAAAAAGAAATTCCCTTATTATTACTAGTGACCATTATTGCTGGGCTAGTACTTGCCGATCTTAGGCTTGACCTATTTGATGCCGTCATTTTAATTATTGCTTTGGTCGTTGCTATCTACTTGTTATTTCAACAAAGCAGCGATTCTGGAGAAGCGATCATTGATGAAGAGGAACAAGCCGCCATCGACGCAATGCCGGCTAAAAAAGCTATTTTTTGGTTAGTTGTAGGCTTGGTTGCACTCATAATCAGTTCCAAGATGTTGGTTTGGGGGGCGACGTCCATTGCGCAGGCTTTCGGCATCAGTGATCTCGTGATCGGCTTAACCATTGTCGCGATCGGCACCAGCCTTCCTGAACTGGCCGCATCGGTAAGCAGTGCTTTAAAAGGTCACCATGATATTGCGATTGGTAATATTATTGGCTCAAACATATTTAACTTATTAGCCGTACTGCCCATCCCTGGTTTCATCGCTCCTTTAGTGATTGATAGTGTGGTGATCGAACGTGATTATATGACCATGCTAGGGTTGACCATTGCTTTGGTGCTTATCATTGGCTTAAGCTTCCGCCGTGGCGCTATTCCTCGCGTTACCGGTATTATTTTATTAGCCAGTTATGTCGCGTATATGGCATTGCTATATAGCCAAAACGTGTAAACAAAAGGTAACGCGCTGGCTTAACTAACTAAGAGCAATCAGATAGAGTGCTCTAAAGAAAAGCATTTAATATCATCGTCATTGATCATCGATAGACGATAATAAATAAACGTTAATAATCGATATTAAGAACAGACAATATTATGAACCTAGATTTTGATTTTAGTGCTTCTGGCATTCGTACCATCAACATTGAACAGCAGGCAATTGGTGCTCTAAAAAGCCACATTGGCGATGACTTCATCGGTGCTTGTAAATACATGCTTGCCTGCGAAGGCCGTGTTGTTATTACGGGCATGGGAAAATCTGGCCATATCGGTAAAAAAATTGCCGCAACACTTGCCAGTACCGGCACACCCTCATTTTTCGTACACCCTGGCGAAGCAAGCCATGGTGATATGGGTATGATCACGAAAAACGACGTGGTTATTGCTATGTCGAATTCTGGTGAAACCGCCGAAGTGACCAGCCTATTACCGTTATTAAAACGCCTACACATCCCGGTAATTAGTATGACGGGCAATCCAGATTCAACCCTCGCCATAGGCAGTCATTGTCACTTAGATACCAGTGTTGCAGAAGAGGCCTGCCCACTTGATCTTGCGCCAACGTCAAGCACAACGGCTGCGCTGGTCATGGGTGATGCGCTCGCCATTGCGCTTTTAGAAGCTCGCGGGTTTACCGCTGAAGAGTTTGCATTCTCTCATCCGGGTGGCAGCCTTGGGCGTCGACTATTATTAAAAGTTGAAACTTTAATGCACTCTGGCGATGAAATGCCTAGAGTACTTCCGACCACACCTTTAGCAGAAGCATTGATGATTGTGACGTCTAAAGGCCTAGGCATGACCACCGTGATCGATCAACAAGGTCAGCTACAAGGGGTATTTACCGATGGTGACTTACGTCGTGCAATTGATAATGGTGTCGATATTCGCCAGAGTGAAATTGCTAGCCTAATGACCGTGGGGGGTAAAACCACCCGCCCGGATTTATTAGCGGCAGAAGCATTAACCGTGATGGAAGATAATCAAATCAATGCGTTGGTCGCTATGAAAGATGGCTTACCGGTTGGCGTAATTACGATGCATGACATGCTAAAAGCAGGTGTTATCTAAATGCTTCGCAAGCGCTTTTTATTATTGTTTATTGTGGTATCGGTAGGCATTGGCCTACTGTGGATCGAAGACTATACGACCCAAAACACGCAAGAAGACAATGACGGCGTTTCTTTATTACCCGACTATTATGGCGAAGGTTTAAAAAATCGAACCTTCAATGATAGTGGCATACTGGAGCATCAATTTGATGCCCAGCGCTCAGTTCACTTTCCAGTGCAACGACTCACCAAGCTTACCCAACCTCAAATAAGAATCATCGCAGACGATGGTCAAGTCTGGCTCATTCAATCACTTTCCGGTGTTCACTTTGAAGACGACAAGAAGTTGGTGCTGAACCACGACGTACAGATGTCCCCCACAACCTACTCTGAACTGAACATTAACGAAGACGCTGCCATCATTCGTACCAACAAACTCACGTTATTCACCGAATCTAAAATTGCTAAAACAGACCAACTTGTTGAAGTTATCAGCCTTAATAGCCGTATTGATGCCGTCGGTATGATAATTAAGATAGACCAACAACGTGTCGAATTCCTCTCACAGGTAAAAGCCAAATATGTACCTTAAAACTCTATCTGTCGTGCTGCTGTTATTAACGAGTATTAATGCCTCCAGCTTAGAAATCGATGCCAATGCTGAAATCACCATTCAGTCAGACCGCGCCGAATTCGACCGTAAACTAGGCACGGCTATTTACATGGGGAGTGTCATATTACAGCAAGGTACGCTGTTGATTAATGCTGACCAGATAGCCCTATTCAGCGATACCGAACAACGCCTAAATAAAGCAGTTGCCAAAGGAACACCCGCTCGTTTTCAGCAACAGATGGAAGGCGATAAAGGGTTAACAAAAGGACAAGGTGAAATCATTACTTACCTAACTCAAGATAAGACTGTCTCTTTTTTCAAAGATGCCTCTATTGAGCAAGAAGGCAGTTCATTCAGCGGCAACCTAATCACTTACGACTTAGTGAATGAAAACGTTAAAGCCAAAGGTCAAACAGAGAGCCAAGCCGTGCCGAATATAGATCAGCCTAGCGGACGAATAAAGATGATTATTCAACCTGCCCAACCTGACAAAAAACCTGCTGAGAAAAACAATAATGAAGACGCTTAAAGCAGCCAATCTTGCCAAGAGCTACGATGGACGCGAAATTGTAAAAGACGTATCCATGGAAGTCGAAAGCGGGCAAATCGTCGGTTTACTGGGCCCCAATGGTGCGGGTAAAACAACCTGTTTCTACATGATCGTGAACCTAGTGCAAGCTGATCACGGATCGGTGAGCATCGATGGTCAAGACATTAGTCATTTACCGATGCATGGCCGTGCGCAGAAAGGGATTGGCTATTTGCCACAAGAAGCGTCGATCTTTCGCAAACTATCCGTGGCCGATAACATTATGGCTATTTTGGAAACTCGCAGTGATTTGAATAAGAGTGGACGCAAAGCGCAACTTGAAGTGTTACTCGATGAGTTTCATATTCAACACATTCGCGCAAGCTTAGGTATGGCGCTTTCGGGTGGCGAACGCCGACGTGTCGAAATTGCTAGAGCCCTTGCTGCTGAGCCATCTTTTATTCTACTCGACGAGCCTTTTGCGGGTGTTGACCCTATCTCTGTGGCCGATATAATGGCGATAATACGTCAATTAAAGGATCGCGGCATTGGTGTGTTAATTACTGATCACAACGTTCGTGAAACCCTCGCAATTTGCGAAAAAGCTTATATCGTAGGGGGTGGTCACATCATTGCGGAAGGGACCGCTGAAGAGATTTTAGCGAATCAACAAGTAAAAGATGTTTATTTAGGTCACGACTTCAAGCTTTAGCATATACTTAAAGTCAGTACACTGTATTATCGAAGAGGCGCAGTCATTTTAAAGCGCTGCTAAGCTATCTCTATTATTATGTTTTTTTAAAGAGTGATTGTCCTACTGTATGAAAGCGTCATTGCAATTAAAAATTGGCCAGCAACTGACTATGACACCGCAGCTGCAGCAAGCCATCCGCCTGTTACAGCTTTCTACTCTTGATTTACAAGCCGAAATTCAAGAAGCGCTTGAGTCAAACCCCATGCTCGAAGTGGAAGAAACGGAGCATCAGTCTAGCGATAGCCCTAGTGAACATACCGATCAGCACGACTCTATTGCCAGTGCAGACCTAAGCGGTAATACGAGCAACGACTCGAACTCAGACAGTAACAATCAAGATACTAACGCTGAATCTTCCATAGAAGATCACCTTACTAGCGATACCATTCGTGATACCAACGCCGACGAACTACCCTTTGATAGCCAATGGGAAGATTCTTACCAAGCAAGTGCTGGCGTTAGTTCTTCTGCGGGTAGTGGAAGTGGTGATGATGATTTTGATCACGATGGCCGAAATAGCACCACAGACAATTTACAAGACCACATTCTTTGGCAACTTAATCTAACCCCAATGAGCCCGACTGATAATGAAATCGCTTTGGCGCTTATTGATGGACTTAGCGACGATGGTTATCTATCCGTCAGTCTTGAAGATATCCTTGAAAGCCTTGACGAGTCTCTCGAGGTTGAAGAAGACGAAGTTGTCGCTGTACTACATCGCTTACAGCAATTTGAGCCGACTGGCGTTTTCGCCCAAGATCTGCAAGATTGTCTGCTATTACAATTGAAACAGCTTCCTGAAAATACTCTCTGGCTTACTGAAGCCAAAGTAGTCATCGAACACCACATCGCCTTACTAGGCAGTAAAGATTATGCGCAAGTCATGCGTAAAACTAAACTCAGCGAAGATAACCTGAAAGAAGTATTACGTTTAATTCAGGCACTAACACCACGCCCAGGCGAGTTAATTGTTTCAGAACAAGCTGAATACGTTATTCCCGATGTTATTGTGCGTAAAGTTAAAGAAGGCTGGCGAGTTGAGCTAAACCCTGAAATCGCCCCTAAATTACGGGTCAATTCTGACTACGCCTCGCTAGTTAAAAGAGCTGATAACAGCCCAGACAACGCCTATTTAAAAGACAACTTACAAGAAGCGCGCTGGTTTATCAAAAGCCTATTAAGCCGCAACGACACCTTGTTAAAAGTCGCGACTAAGATTGTTGAGTTTCAAGAAGAGTTTTTTGAAATCGGCGATGAAGGCATGAAACCTTTAGTCTTACACGATATCGCCGAAGCGGTAGAAATGCATGAATCAACAATTTCACGCGTGACTACGCAAAAATTCATGCATACCCCAAGAGGAATATTTGAACTTAAATATTTTTTCTCTAGCCACGTCAGTACCGACAGTGGTGGCGAATGCTCTTCTACTGCTATACGCGCTATGATTAAAAAATTAATTGCGGAAGAGTCGCTGAAAAAACCCTTGAGTGATAATAAGATTGCCACGATTCTCGGAGAGAAAGGCATCCAGGTTGCTCGTCGTACTGTGGCCAAATACCGTGAAGCGATGATGATTCCACCATCCAATGAACGCAAACGTTTGCTATAATACTTATAATAAGCGTTCGTTTAAGCAATAACGGTTGCAGACATATTTTAGTAGAATGATTGTTGTAGAAAGAAAGTCCAAAGGTAAACTAGGAGTAACTTATGCAAATTAATATCAGTGGTCACCACATAGATCTAACACCCGCATTGAAAGAATATGCAGAAGAAAAAGTCAAACGTCTTGAGCATCACTTTGATCAGATCACGAGCTTAGACATCACCTTGACGGTAGAAAAATCAGTACAAAAAGCAGAATGCACCCTACACGTCAGTGGCAGTGATATACATGCCTCAGCTGAAGACGCGAATATGTATACTGCTATTGACAGTTTATCAGATAAACTGGACCGCCAATTACTCAAACATAAAGAAAAACTTGTTGCTAGAAACAAGGGTCAAGGCTAAAAATTGAAGGCTAAGCATTAAATGAACTCTGCGATTGATTCTATCTTGACCCCGGAGCGCACCGTAAAAAGTGCCCCGGTATCAAGCAAGAAAAAAGTTTTAGAATACCTCGGCAGCTTTATTGCTGACCAAATCCCTGAAAGCTCTGCTGACGAGATTTATGAGCGTTTATTAAATCGTGAACGTATGGGCAGCACTGGCATTGGTGAAGGCATTGCGATCCCTCACTGCCGTTTAAAGCAATGTAATAAGACGCTTGGGGTTCTACTACAGCTTGAACAACCCATCGACTTCGACGCGATAGACAAGCAACCTGTCGATTTAATTTTCGCTTTACTGGTGCCTGAAGAAGCAACCGATGAGCATTTGAAAACACTCAGTATGCTGGCCCAAAAGCTCAGCCAAGCTGATTATCGCGAAGCGTTGCGCAACTCTGCTGATTCACAAAACCTTTATCAAAGAGCTATTTCTTAACGGCTAAATTGACACAATTTGGAACGCCTAAAAGAATTAAGGAACAATCATGGAAGCAGGTATGCGCTTAATTATCATCAGTGGTCGTTCTGGCTCAGGAAAATCAGCGGCGCTAAACGTACTAGAAGACCAAGGTTTCTATTGCATTGATAACCTGCCTCTTGGCTTATTAGCAGCCCTAATCGAACAAGCACAGCAACAAAAATATCGCCCAAAAATTGATAATGAAGTGTCCTTACAAAGACTTGCCGTTAGCATTGATGCGCGCAATGCCGCTCAGGATATGAGCCAATTCCCTTCTATTCTTAATAGTATTGAGAAAGGACCTTTTAAAGCAGAGGTTCTTTATTTGGATGCCAATAAAGAAACCTTAATGCAGCGCTTTAGTTCGACTCGCCGCAAACACCCGCTCACCAATAACGACACTTCATTGGACGAAGCGCTCGAATGTGAAAACGCTTTGCTGCATCCTATTAGTGATTTGGCTGATCTCAATTTAGATACCACGCATTTATCAGTGCATGAATTACGCAGCTTGATTAAGCTACGCATCAGCAACAAGAAAACCGCCGACATGGCGCTGTTATTCCAATCGTTTGGCTTTAAACATGGGATTCCTATTGATGCTGATCTAGTTTTTGACGTAAGAAACCTTCCAAATCCTTACTGGAATCCTAACTTGCGCCAATTCAATGGTCGCGACTCTCAGATCATTGAGTTCTTAAGCAAAGAACCGCTCGTTAAAGATATGCTCAGTGATATTCAGCAGTACCTAGAAAAATGGCTACCCAGTTTTGAACAAGCTAACCGCAGCTACATGACCGTGGCCATCGGTTGCACGGGTGGCCAACATAGATCAGTTTTTATCTGTGAGGCTTTAACACAATTATTTTCTGCACAGTGTGATAATGTACAAGTGCGTCACAGAGAGCTGCCTAATTTATGATTAAAACTCATACTCTCATCATAAATAAACTGGGATTACATGCGCGCGCGGCATCCAAACTTGTGTCAACCGCATCGTCTTTTGCCAGCCATATTAAAATAGGCCGCAAAGAACAAATGGCCGATGCCAAAAGCATTATGTCCGTCATGATGTTAGCCGCTTGTAAAGGTACTAAGCTTTGCTTAGAAGTTGAAGGGCATGATCAAGACAAAGCATGCGAAGCGGTTATTGATTTAATTAATCGCCGCTTTGATGAAGAAGAATAACCTGTATTCTTTAAAAAACTGAATATCGCATAAAAAACAGCTGCTTAGCACAACAATTCTCTCTTCGGCCAACATCTCCAGATAGCATACTGAGGCTTTACCAGCTAGAATAAGCCATTAACCTTCTGTTATTCCCATTTAATAAGAGCAGCGCTATGGGCCAACAAAATCAACGCGCAAAAGCAAAACTGTATAGCATTAATGCCGCGCTTGAACGGGGTGGTCTGCAAGAAGTTAAGCGCACAATCAATATCGGTTTAGCACCCGCTGAAGTTGCTCACCTAATTGAATCTTCACCACCCAAAGTTCGAAAGATGCTTTGGGAGTTGGTCGAGACAGAAAATGCGGGGGAAATCCTTCACCACCTCAGTGATGAAATTAGCGCCCACTTCTTAAATGAAATGAATGCTGAACAGCTGGTCGACCTCACATCAGAACTTGATACTGATGACGTCGTCGATTTATTACAACAGTTGCCCGAACACGTGAGTAATGACGTACTTAGGGGAATGAATAGTGAGAATCGAAGCCGTTTAGAAGCTGTACTCTGCTACCCAGAAGACAGCGCTGGCGGCTTGATGAATACCGACACCGTGACGGTTCGTGCGGATGTCACCATAGACGTTGTTTTACGCTACTTAAGGCGTCATCGTTCACTACCAGAGATGACTGATAATTTATTGGTCATCAATCGTAGTCAGGAATTTATTGGCATTTTACCGATTAATAAATTATTGGTGAGTGACTTGAATCAGACCGTGCGTGAAGTGATGACCACCGATACTCAAATCATTCACGCGTCAATAGACGAAGAGGATGTGGCGAAGATATTTGAGCGTCACGATCTTGTTTCTGCGCCCGTGATAGACAATCACGGAAAACTGATTGGTCGTATCACCATTGATGACGTGGTTGATGTAATACGCGATACCGCTGACCACTCGATGATGAGTATGGCGGGTTTGGATGAAGAAGAAGATACTTTTGCTACCGCTTTTAAAACAGGGCGACGTCGCGCTATATGGCTAGGGATCAATCTTGTAACGGCTTTTATCGCCTCTGCGGTAATTGGATTATTCAGTGACACTATCGAGCGCTTAGTGGCACTCGCAGTACTTATGCCCATCGTTGCGAGTATGGGAGGCATCGCAGGAAGCCAAGTTTTAACCTTGGTTATTCGCGGCCAAGCATTGGGACACATCAGTAGCAGCAATATAGGTTGGCTATTAAATCGAGAATTAGCGGTTGGATTTTTCAACGGTTTGTTATGGGCTGCTATTATTGCCGGCATAACCCTGTTCTGGTTTGATGACGCCTTATTAGCAGGCATTATTGCCGCTGCTATTATTATTAACTTGGTAGTCGCTGTTCTTAGCGGAGCGGCACTGCCTATTATACTGAAACGCAAGCGCATCGATCCTGCACTTGCGGGAAGCGTGATACTTACAACCATTACCGACGTTGTAGGTTTCTTCTCCTTCTTAGGTTTAGCCAGTATACTTTATTTATAAAAGGCAGCGTTATCATGGCCAAGAAAAAGAAAGACCCGTTTGCGGAAGAAATTGAATACGAGATTGTTAGCAAATCAGAAATGAAACGCGATATGATAGAATTGCAGGAACTAGGTGAGCGTATTGTCGCCCTTCCACGTAAAAAAGCGATGGAACTTCCGCTCTCTGAAATGATGAAAGCGGCCGTTCGCGAAACAGAACGTGTGGGTAAAAATGAAGCTATGCGTCGCCACATGCAATACATTGGCAGACTCATTCGCAGCGAAGATATTGATGCGGTTAGAGCAGCGCTAGACTTGTTAGACCCTTCTACAGAAGCCTACGGCCGCGTAACCGGTCAGCAAGAACAGTGGCGTACTCGCTTAGTTAAAAATCCAGATGCGATCGTTGATTTTATTGAGCAATTTCCTAGCGTAAACAGACAACATTTACGGACCTTAATCCGTAATGCGGCGAAAGAAATGAGCGGCGAGCAACCAAAGCCAGGCAGCAACTATAAAAACCTGTTCAAAGCGATTAAAGAGCAGTACAACCAAAAAGACGATTAATCATCGCTATTTCCATTGCGAATCAGCACTCCGGTATTATAACGGGCGCTGATGGTTCGCAATCGGCATTTCTCTACGAATACGTTCAACTTCTGCGGGTTCAATATCGGCGATTGCAATCCCTTCTCCCGAAGGTAGCTCATCCAATATTTCTCCCCAAGGTGAAATCACCATCGAATGGCCAAAAGTGCGACGTTTGTCATCATGCTGTCCCCACTGATTGGACGCTAGAACATAACACTGCTGCTCAATAGCTCTCGCTTGTAATAGTGGCCGCCAATGAGCCCTTCCCGTCGTTTCGGTAAATGCTGCTACCACAGCAATAATATCGGCCCCCGCTTTGCGCAAACGATCAAACACATAAGGAAACCGAAGGTCGTAACAAATCGTTAGCCCCACATTGCCATAAGGGGTTGGAAATACTTTTATATTATCACCCGATAAAAACATATCAGACTCACGGTAACGCCCCTGAGCATCATCAATATCCACATCAAATAAATGAATTTTATCGTAATAGCCTAACTCTTCTCCTTGATCATTATAGAAATAACAACGCGGATAAACCTTACTCGTTTGTGGGTCTAATACAGGAATAGTACCGCCAATTAAATACACATTATTGGTTTTTGCCCAGTTCGACATGCGACTACGTAAATTACCCAGTTCACTTATTTCCTGCTGGCCTAAAGCCAAATACTTTTGACTATCGTAGCAGGCGAAGACTTCCGGCAAAGCAATAATATTAGCACCTTGCTGGGCCGCTTTTTTTATTTTCTGCTCAGCTAAGAGTAGGTTTTTTTCTACATCTGGACCCGTCGTTATTTGCACGGCGGCTAATTTTGCTGGCAAGTACTGTGATTCATTTTTTTTCATACTAGTCATCCTCGCTTCCTAGACCAAAAATATCCAATACTCGATCCTTAAAGCTACGGCTTTCTTTGCCTTCTAGAGTGTTATCAAACGCTTGATCAATTTTCATCTCTGGGGCTTCGATCGTGCCACTGACGGTATAACTGGCACTGGTAAACTGTTCAAGTTCTTCACCAATCAATTTTTCAGTGACATAAATAGCACCGGCTATTTGTGGAGCAAAACCTGCTAGTACGGCCACCAATGGCAAGCTACTGGTGATTGGGAATGTAACCACCAGCTTTTGATTTATTTCATCGGTATTAAAGTTAACAGTACCGCTGGATTGAAACTTAGCAGAAGGACCATCAACCCATAACGGATCAACAAAGGTGGCTACACCATTTTTAAGAGACATACGGGTTTTTAATGTATCAAATACAACACCCGACTCATATAAATCAGAAAAGTCGAGCTGCAGACGACGACTAATAGAGTTGAAGTTCAATACCCCAAATGCCTTTAAAGCACCGGTATTATCATTAATTAACAGCCCCTTTTTAACATTTATTTTGGCCAAACCATTTAACGTATTGTAATTAAATCCTGCAGGGGAGCCCTGCCAGGTTAAATCAACGTCAACCTTAGTATTTTTAGCTTCAATGGATGCCACTTTACGAAAAGCTCGCTGGCTATCACCCAGGCTTTTACTTTGTATGCGTAATAGATTTAAATGCGTACTGTGTCCTTGCGCGTCTTTACGCCAATCAATATCACCTTTAATCGTTAGGTGTTTCGTCAACGAATCTTTAACATGAATCCTTGTCAATCCTTCCTCTTGACGCAGAGTCATATCCCACCGCCCAAAGTTACTAGTCCCTAAAAAGACCTCGGCTACTTTTATGTCAATACTAGGGATTAATAGTGGTTCAAAATTTTGTAAGGGATCAATAGCCTTTGCAGCGCCAAACTTTATTTCATCATTTGAATCATGACCTGTAATAGGCATGTGGATATACTCTAAATCCATTTCGATCGCATTATTGACTAGGTCATCCGGTAAATTAATTTTACCTTTCAAGAGTGCACTATCTAAATTTAAATCCCACTGGTTCCATTTATAGTCACCGGTAATATGGCTCGGCCCCATCATTTGTTGCCAAGCATTGACTTCCGTTACGGATAAATCAATGTGCGTTAACACAGCATCTCTCTGTTCATTATTAACGATAGTGTTAACGTCTGGTTTAATTCGATTCCAAAAATCCCACCAATCTTTGGCGTCCACTTCATACGGAATATTTCCTCTGATACTTAGCCCATTGTCACTGGGTAGATACGTTTGCGCTGTTCCTAAATAAATCTGTCCTCGTGTCAGATATCCTTGCTCTAACGCGACAACACCATTAGCCAGCTCGCCATAACGGAAACTTAATCGCAAATCTCGAATTTTTTCAACTGACATACTGAAAGGTAATGCCTGTCCGCTTTTTTTGGCAAACGGTAAAGGCGCATCAATATTAATACCCCGTAAATCACTGGCAATGTTTAATAGCAAACCGCCCCGTTCAATAGGACGAATATGAAAATCCAATGCATAGTTTAAATCACCGCTAATCGGCTTAAGTAGGAAAAGTGGAAGCCATTCTTTTATCGCTTCTATTTTAGCTTGACCATCGGCATTAATACGAATATCAAATCCGGAGTCTTCTTTTGTAGACGAGATATTCACAGTCGTTGACCCTGAAAATGCCTCCGCTTTTAAAGCCTTAGCCGTTAGCCCTAAGTCAGAATCAAATTCGATCATACCTTTGATGTTATCAAAGGCTAATCCTAAATCCGTTATTTTAACGTCAACATTATTTAGCTGGCTATTAAGTCGAATATTCAATGCCTTCTTTCCATTGCCTTTTGATAACGGAATCTGGGCGTACAATTCATGTTCCATTTCCCCTTGTACTTGCCACTGATCAAATACTCCACTCACTTGTTGCAGCAAGGGTGTTTGAGAAAAATACTTAATCCCTTCACTGGCGTCACCTGTCACCTTCCCACGTAACGTCATCCAAGTATCATTATCATTATCACGGCGCACTTTAATTTGAGTACTACTGGGAAGTAACTTACCGCCTAGTGTTTTTCCTCTATGTATCCACACATCAACATTAGGGACATCAACCATTAGGCTGGCTTTTACGTGTGAGACCTCGGGCCAATCTGGCAAGTAGGTTAAGTCTGCGTCTAAGATGTCAGCATAAAGCTGAATGGTTTGGCTATTTTCCGTTAATTCGGATGTTAAGCTACTGGAAAATAAAAAACTCGCATGGGTCGCTTGACCCGCGTTTATATTGTCAGTTAACCAACTGGTAACCCCTACCGCAGCGTCTTTAGGAACAAATATTTTTTGATCCACCAGTTTTAAATTTTGAATGCCGAGCAATACATTCAACTGTGGTTCTACCAGGTTTTCTTTCAGCGGTGTATACAGCGAGAAACTACCGTTTAAATGGGTTTGTTGATAATCTGCACGCAGACTGGGAGAGACTAATCTTAAATATTCTGGGCTAATCTGCCAAAAAATATCAGTTTTAACGTCCTCTAACGGCCAACCATTATCATAGAGCCCTGGAAAGTGCAGTAGAGTATCAATGCCCTTAGTTTTTAGTAAACCTTTTGCTTTATCAAAGTCTAACGTTGCGGTTAACCCTGAAACCGTTGGGATGCCTTTCCAGCCCTGAATACTGGCATTTTCTAGAGCCAGACTCACACCCCATCGCCACTCCTGCTCTGGCATTATATTAATTTTGACTTGCTTCACTAACCCGGTCGGTTGCAAGTTCGTAATATATTTCAGGTATCTGTCTTCCAGAAACTGAAAGTCTTGCAACCAAAAAGCCGTTTGCGCTAAATCAATTTCGTTTAGCGCTAACTGAACGCCTCCTTTAATGTTAGGCAACCAACTAATTCGCCCGCGGGGTTTTGGCGGAACAGTCTCTGACAACCAGTCAACGTCTGAATCAAACCAAAGATGCCACTCATCACCACTGCGTCTCCCCGCTAAGGTAATACGACCATCACGAAAACTAATATCTTTAACACTAGGATTTTGAGAAGAGTTTTCATGATTGAATTTTAATAAAGAAAACTCAGGTAAGTCGATATACCCATCTAGATTATCGATGCGACCATTTTCTACTTCGATCCATAAGCGTGCCCCGGCTGTCAGTTTTTCAAACTGCCAAGCAGAACTATAATCAGGGATCCATGGCTGCCATGATTGAGTCGCGAGTTGTAAATATCCCTTTCCTTTATGGTCGCTGAAATCCCATAAGTCGCCTTCAACTTCAAACTGTGTTTTTAAGCGCGCAGCGCTTTGACCTAGTTGAAATTCTCCCTCTAAATAATGCTGCAGGCCTTTATTACGCAAACGAAGATCTAAAATGGTTATATCTTTTACCGCCTGATCATTTCCCTGAATAGAAACTTGCCAATTATAGAGATGAATTTCCCCCTGCTGACCCAGAAGATCTAACCAAAGCGGTTTATCCCCTGACCAAAAATCTTGAATTGTTTGGCCCTGATCGTTTGAAGTTAATAAAAATTGACTCAAATACCAGTTGCCTTGATTATCTTCAGAAAAGGGCAGCTGCGCGCCGTATAAATTAATTTGATCAAATACCGGAACGCGATAAAAAAGACTAGCGCTCACATCCAACTTAGCTTCTAAGCGCTGTATCTTTAGACCCTGATTAATGTCACCCAGTTGAAGGTTATTGACTTGTATACGCGGAGAAAACCAAACCCAATCCCCTGAAAGTGATTCAATGTCTACAGCAACACCGAGTTGCTCGGAGAGTACTTTTTCGATATCGAGTTCTAAGGTTTCAACTAATGGAATCAACTGTCGGCCTAAGCTCGTATAAAGCGCCAACAGTACTAAACAGACGACACCTGTTAGCCAAACCTGAGTCCAGATGGCTCTCAACCCGCGTTTCATGATAAACCGCACGGGTTAAGGCAAGACGATGTCATACTGATCCTGAGTATAATTCGGCTCAACCTGCAGTTTAATTGTTTTCCCCATAAAAGCCTCCAAATCTGCCAAGCTGCTAGAGTCTTCATCTAACAATCGGTCAATCACTGCTGCAGAGGCTAAAACAACATATCGACTCGCATCGTATGCACGCTCTTCACGTAAGATTTCACGGAAAATGTCATAACAAATTGTTTCAGCCGTTTTTACAGTACCACGGCCATCGCAGCAAGCGCACGCTTCTGTCAGCATCTGGCCCAAGCTTTCTCGTGTTCTCTTGCGCGTCATTTCGACTAACCCAAGGTCTGATACACCACTGATTTTTGTTTTTGCATGATCTTTTTCTAATACTTTTTCAAGCATTCGATGCACTTGACGCTGGTGCTCAACATCCATCATGTCGATAAAATCGAGAATGATAATACCGCCAAGATTACGCAATCTTAGCTGACGACCAATGGCGGTAGCGGCCTCTAAATTGGTTTTGAAAATAGTTTCTTCAAGGTTACGTCGACCAACAAACGCACCGGTATTGACATCGACCGTGGTCATCGCTTCGGTTTGATCAATCACCAAATAGCCACCCGATTTCAACGGTACTTTACGCTCTAAGGCTCGCTGCATTTCATCTTCTACGCCATAAAGATCTAAGATCGGACGCGGACCAGGATAATATTCCAGTTGCGGCAATATTTCTGGCACGAACTGCTCAACAAACTTTTCAACGCGCTGGTACGTTTCTTTCGAATCGATCAGTACGCGCGTAATATCGGGGCGGGCATAATCTCGCATCGTGCGTAAAAATAACGGTAATTCATCGTAAACTAAGCTGGGCGCTTTCGCGCCCTTTAGACGTTCACCTAACGTGACCCATAAGCGTTTTAAATAGCGCGTGTCCGCATTAATTTCTTCCTCGCCAACACCTTCCGCGGCAGTACGAACTATAAAACCCCCTTTGCCTGTGAGCGTTTCATTCTTCATGCTGTCCGCAACCAAGGCACGTAGACGATCACGCTCTTCAATTCCGTCAATACGTTGCGAAACCCCAACATGATCGGTATCGGGCATGTATACCAAGTAGCGCGATGGAATGGCGAGTTGATTCGTTAAACGTGCGCCTTTAGTTGATATAGGATCTTTTGTGACCTGTACGACTAACTTCTGCCCTTCGTGTAATAGGCTCATAATCGGCGTTTGAGCATCACCACCGATAATATCGGATGCATGAATAAAACCCGCACGTTCCAATCCGATATCAACGAAAGCCGCCTGCATTCCTGGCAGAACTCTGACTACTTTTCCCTTATAAACGTTACCCACCAAGCCCCGTAGATGTTCACGTTCAATAAATACCTCTTGCAGCACCCCATTTTCAACCACCGTGACACGGGTTTCTGTTGGGGTAACGTTTATTAATATCTCTGCTTTCATAATTGCCAAAATGCTATATTGAATTGGTTGAGTGACTGCGCTGTTTCGCACAAGGGCAAGCCGACAACATTGCTATAACTGCCCGTAATAGATTCGACAAAAACAGCTCCAAGTCCCTGAATGCCATAACTACCGGCTTTATCTTGGGGCTCACCGCTCTGCCAATAAGCTTCAATCTCAGCAGCGGATATATCCCGAAACCTCACACTGGTTGTGACAACTTTTTGTACGGTTTTATCCTTGCTGTGAAGACCAATGGCACTCATGACCATATGTTCGCAACCAGAAAGTTGGGCTAAAATTTCTTTTGAATGGTTTAATGAGTCAGGTTTAGCCAATATTTGACCCTTACATACCACCGTCGTATCCGCGGCTAAGACGACACAATTGTCTTTTTCTGTGACGGATAACAGATTGAAACCTGCTACTGCTTTTTCTTTTGCTAAGCGTAAAACATACTGCTCTGGATTTTCTCCCACCGCGATATCTTCATTGATGTTAATACTCAACTGAGTAAAAACCACACCAATTTGTTCTAATAATTCTTTGCGCCTAGGTGATGTAGACGCTAACACTAAAAATTGCGACACAGCATCATCTCAACTTGTGATACGTGCTTGATAGCAGCAGGTATAACCAAGGCCACACCAGCGCACTCACTAGGGCGGGTAACCACAAGACTAACGGTTTATGCATATTACCCGTGGTGACCATGGCCCAGTAAACGGCGAGTTGGTAGCAACACAACAATAAAAAGATAACGCCCGCTTGCTGGGCAACATTAAACACTCTAAGGCGCTGATACATCAGTTGAAGAACATACAGAACAATCGCAAAACCAACGACAGAACTGCCTAACTGAATTCCTTGCTGCACATCAAGCAATAATCCTATTGGCCAAACCCACCAGAAAGTAATCAACTTTGGCGCTTGCAGCTGCCAGAAAATAAAAATCATAAGTACCCATTCAGGTACGAACCAATCCATAAAATCAGCCAACGGAAAATACTGCAGAATGAATCCACCAGCCAGGGTGAATATCAAAAACAAATACGCTCTAGCAGACATTACTTTTGCTCCCATAATGCTCTAGGAGGCACATTATTAACATTCTCGCTGAAGACCAATAACATATGACGACTTCTATCTAATTGCGCACTCGGAGTGGCGGTAACCACCGCAAAAGCTTTACCCGGAAAATGTTCTATTTTGTCGACTTTAGCAACGGGGTAACCTCTTGGATAACGATTACCTAAACCGGAACTCACTAACGAATCGCCGACTTCAATATCTGCAGTATCGGGGACATAAATTAAATTAAGTTCACCGAGCTGACCTGAACCCACGGCAATAGCGCGTACACCATTACGATTCACTTGCACAGGTATCGCATGATTTGAGTCGGCAATTAATAGAACACGACTGCTGTGAGGTAAAACATCAACAACTTGCCCCATAAGACCATGACTGTCCAATACCGGTTGGCCAATAAAAACGTTATCTTCAATGCCTTTGTTGATAACAATTTGCTGACTGAAAGGATCGGGGTCAACCGCCACTAACTCAGCCACGATGACGCTCTCGCTGATACGATCAGAAGTACCCAACAACTCACGAAGTTCAATATTTTCTGTTTCTAGCGAAATAAGACGTTGAATTTTTTGGCCAAGAATTAGATTACGCGCCGACAGCTCTGCGTTATCAAGCTCAAGCTGTTGTCGACTTTTAGCAGAATCACCAAACCAACCCGCAAGCACGGAAGGCGCAGAAGAAATTTGATGAAGGGGATAAAGAACATAACCCAGGGCATAGCGGACAGGCTTAAAAAGCTGGCTATGGTTATCGAACCACATGAGGGCAAAAGACAAACAAAGAATGCCGACCAAACGAGAAGCATGTAATGGGGTTATTTCAACAGGGGATTTAATAGCCTGATCCTTTTTCAATCCTTGTATCAGCCAACTATACAAGGAAAGTGCTTACAGGATAAGGTTTAAAAGGCTAAAAGCGCGATAAAATAGCGCTTGTAACCGTTTGAGTAGAATACAAAAAACAATTTTTCTTTATCGATCCGCGGCTAACATTTCTAGCTGAACATCGCTCGCACTTTCTAAAAACATACCGCCGCCACGAGCAACGCACGTTAATGGATCGTCAGCGACCAAAACAGGTAAGCCAGTTTCTTCACTAAGCAATTTATCCAAATCGCGTAATAAAGCGCCTCCACCAGTTAATACCAAGCCACGCTCCGCAATATCAGAGGCCAATTCTGGGGGTGCTTGTTCTAAAGCTGCTTTAACTGACTGAACAATTGCCGCTAACGACTCTTGCAAAGCGTCTAAGATCTCACTGGAATTCAACGTAAAGCTCCTAGGTATACCTTCGGCTAAGTTACGTCCGCGCACATCAATTTCACGCACTTCACCCCCAGGATAAGCCGTGCCGATTTCTTGTTTAATTCGCTCGGCCGTTGCTTCACCAATTAAGCTGCCGTAGTTACGACGAACATAAGCAACAATATTTTCATCAAAGCGATCACCGCCAACTTTCACAGATTCAGCGTACACAACTCCACTCAAAGAAATAATCGCAACTTCTGTCGTACCACCACCGATATCGACAACCATCGAACCACGAGCTTCATCAACCGGCAAGCCAGCACCAATAGCAGCCGCCATGGGCTCATCAATTAAATAAACGCGACGCGCGCCAGCACCCAATACGGAGTCACGAATAGCCTTTCGTTCAACCAATGTCGCGGCATGGGGAACACACACCACAACACGAGGGCTAGGTGCTAAGAAGGCATCTTGATGCACTGTTTTAATAAAGTACTGCAGCATTTTTTCCGTCACTTCAAAGTCGGCAATTACACCATCCTTAAGGGGACGTATCGCTTGGATATTCCCAGGAGTTCGGCCCAGCATTCGCTTGGCATCGGTCCCTACTGCGGCAACACTTTTCTGATTTCCTTGTAATCGAATCGCCACAACGGATGGCTCGTTCAATACAATCCCCTTCTCTTTTACATAAATCAGGGTATTTGCAGTGCCTAAGTCGATAGACAAATCACTGGAAAAAAGACCTCTTATTTTTCTAAACATTCGCTAATTCTCACTGAAATAAGGTGTTCCCGAACAAGTCGACAAGGAACGCTACGACAAAATTGTTGTAACTCTAGCAATGGCGCACGCTTTCGGCAAGCTTCTATATGACAAGTTTCGTATTAATTACTAAGTTAGTTTGCTCGCATGCATTATTGGGTCAATAAGCGCTAAAATCCTGGTTCTATATGTGGTAACTTATCGCCTTTATAATGCCTTTTATAACGTGGCTAACAAGCTGATTTAGCCTTGATGGCCAGCAGCTGTTTAAACAGTGGAGCAACCCCATGTCTTTGGACACGAATCAGGTTCTCGCAATCGCCGACCTTTCGCGCTTGCAGATAGACGAAAAAAGTATCACAGAATTTCAAACCAACTTATCCAATATTTTGGATTTAGTGGATCAACTACAAGCCGTTGATACCGATGGCGTAGAACCAATGGCACACCCAATGGACGCCGTGCAACGCTTACGTGCCGATGTTGTGACTGAAGTTAATCAGCGCGAAAAATTCCAAAACATTGCCCCAAGTACGGCCAATGGTCATTATTTAGTACCCAAAGTTGTTGAATAACAGAGCTAAGAATTAAGGACACACTATGCATAACAAAACCTTGGCTCAAATCTCACAAGATTTACAAGCCGGCGAATACTCCAGTATTGAAGTGACTCAACATTTCTTGGATCGCATCAAAAATTTAGACGGCCAATATAATAGTTTTATTACCGTCACCGACGAAAAAGCGCTAATACAAGCAAAAGCAGCAGACGAGTTACGCGCAGCGGGCAATGCTAACGAGTGGACCGGTGTGCCGATGGCGCACAAAGATATCTTTTGCACCGAGGGTGTTCGCACCAGTTGTGGCTCGAAGATGCTGGATAAGTTCATCGCACCTTACGATTCTACTGTGGCCGATAACTTCAACCAAGTCGGTGCGGTCTCTTTGGGTAAAACCAATATGGACGAGTTCGCGATGGGCTCTTCTAGCGAAAGCTCTTTTTACGGTGCGGTTAAAAACCCTTGGAGCGAAGATCATGTTCCCGGTGGTTCTTCTGGTGGTTCAGCGGCGGCCGTTGCTGCGCGCTTAGCACCCGGTATTACCGCAACCGATACTGGCGGCTCTATTCGACAGCCCGCTTCTTTTTGTGGCGTAACGGGTATTAAGCCAACCTACGGTCGCGTTTCTCGCTTCGGCATGGTGTCTTACGCCTCCAGCCTTGACCAAGGCGGACCCATTGCTCGCAACGCTGAAGATGCGGCAATGATGCTGAACGTGATGGCTGGCTTTGATAAAAAAGACTCCACCAGTATTGATCGTGCTGTGCCCGATTATCGCGCTAATCTGAATAATTCTATGAAAGGCATGACCATTGGTTTGCCAAAAGAATACTTCAGTGCAGATCTCGATCCAGTAATGGCGCAAACCATTCAGGATGCGATCAAAGAATATGAAAAGATGGGCGCTACGCTAAAAGAAATTAGCCTACCGAATACCAACTTGTGTGTTCCTGCTTATTACGTGATTGCACCGTCAGAGTGTTCTGCCAATCTGTCTCGTATGGATGGCGTTCGTTTTGGCCATCGCTGTGAAGATCCAAAAAATATCGAAGACCTTTATAAGCGTTCGCGTAGTGAAGGTTTTGGTGACGAAGTTCAGCGTCGCATCATGCTGGGCTCTTACGCACTGTCTGCCGGTTTCTACGATGCCTATTATAAAAAAGCACAGCAAGTTCGTCGCTTAATTAAAAACGACTTTGTCGCGGCGTTTAACGATGTTGATGTCATTATGAGTCCTGTTGCTCCTAGCCCAGCGTTTAAGTTTGGCGAGAAAAACAAAGACCCTGTCAGTATGTATTTAGAAGATATCTATACGCTGGCAACCAACTTGGCAGGCCTACCGGGCATGTCGGTGCCCGCGGGAATGATTAATGATCTTCCTGTCGGTCTACAGCTAATCGGTAACTACTTTGATGAAAGCCGTTTATTAAACTGTGCACATCAATTTCAGAATGCGACTGACTGGCATACTAAAACTCCAGCTGGCTTAAAATAAAAGGACTCTATCATGGAATGGGAAGTGGTAATTGGCCTTGAGATTCACGCTCAGTTGGCTACAAAATCAAAAATATTTTCCGGTTCAAGTACTGAATACGGTGCAGATGCAAATACTCAAGCCAACATTTATGACTTGGGTCTGCCGGGTGTTTTACCGGTATTTAACGAAGAAGCCTTACGCATGGCAGTTAAGTTTGGCCTAGCCATCGATGCTGAAATCGGCATGAAGTCAGTCTTCGATCGTAAGAACTACTTCTACCCTGATTCGCCAAAGGGTTATCAAATTACTCAGCTGCACGAACCCATCGTCGGTATGGGCCATATTGATATTGATTTAGGTGAAGGCGAAACGCGTCGTATTAACGTAACGCGCGCGCATCTTGAAGAAGACGCGGGTAAATCAGTTCACGAAGGCTTTAATGGTCAATCGGGTATCGATTTAAACCGTTGCGGCACACCGTTAATCGAGATCGTTTCTGAACCTGAATTACGCAATTCTAAAGAAGCGTCAGCTTACTTCCGTAAGATGCAAAGCATTGTGATGTACTTAGGCATTTGTGATGGCAACTTATCACAAGGCTCTATGCGTTGTGACTGTAACGTTTCTTTGCGTCCGAAAGGCCAAGAAGAATTGGGTACACGCACTGAGATTAAAAACGTGAACTCGTTTAAAAACGTAGAGCGTGCGATTGAAGTTGAGATCGAACGTCAAATGGACATTCTTGAAGACGGCGGCAGCATCACGCAAGAAACTCGTTTGTTCGACGCCGATAAAAATGAAACTCGCAGTATGCGTTCAAAAGAAGTCGCCAACGATTATCGCTACTTCCCCGATCCAGATTTGTTGCCTGTCATTATCGACGAAGAATACGTTGAAGCTATTCGCGCGACGTTACCTGAATTACCTGAACAGAAGAAAGCCCGCTTTGAAGCTGAACATGGTCTTTCATCTTATAACGCCAGTGTGCTCGCCGCGAGCCGTGAAATGGCGGATTATTTTGAAGTCGCTGCCGAAATTGCAGGCGATTATAAAATGACGGCCAACTGGGTTATGGGCGATCTTTCAGCCGCGCTGAACAAGAACGAAACCAGCATTAACGACATTCCTGTTAGCGCACAGCAGTTAGGCGCGATTTTGAAAAACGTTAAAGGCAACGACATCTCAAATGATGGCGCGAAGGAAGTCTTTAATGCGATTTGGCAGGGTAAGGGATCTGATGTTGATCAACTGATTGATCAATTAGGCCTTAAGCAAGTATCAGATACTTCAGCCATTGAAGCTGTGGTTGCCCAAGTATTGGCCGACAATCCTAAGCTGGTTGAAGCTTACTTGAATACGCCAGAAGACAAACGTGCGAAAGCCATTGGGCCATTCATTGGCGCAACACGCAAAGCGGCTAAAGGTGTTAATCCGCAAGTCGTAATGGAAGTATTGAAGCAGAAGCTCAACGAACTGAGTTAATACCGTTTCGTCTAAAGCTGCTTTAAATCGAGCCGCATTCTAGTCTCTAGATTGCGGCTTTTTTATAATGTGAATTTATCCTTCGGTTTACACGAGTAAATACCTCTTTAATCTTAACTCGCCAACTGCGTTTTTTATGCTGAATGACAATTCAGCTAGTAATAACTATACTGTTGGTTGTTTCAAGTATTAATCGTATTACTATCGGAGTTCATAAAATGCGTATTCTACTACTGTGCTTAGTCTTTGTTGGCCAGTACAGCTCAGCCAGCTTTGACTGGTCTGATTACAACACCTTACTCAAACAGAATATTGTTAAAGAGGAGCGATCAGGAATTTTAACTAATTTAGTAGACTACAATTCTATCAGTAAAGACCCTAAATTCTCTGGGCTGTTAGAGCGCCTTGCGTCTTTCGACCCTTCTTATTTAAAGGGAAAAGAGAAAATGGCTTTTTATATTAATAACTACAACTTGTTTGCCATTAAACTGATAACTGACCATAAACCTAAACACAGTATCCGTGACATAGGGTCTTGGTTTAGTCCTGTTTGGCAGAAGCCTGCCGCAATGCTTAATACTAAAACGGTTAGTCTAGATACTATAGAGCATAAAATTTTACGTAAAATGAGTGAGCCTAGAATTCATTTTGCCATCGTATGCGCGTCTCTGAGCTGCCCTGACTTACGGACTGAAGCTTACTCTGCAGAAGACCTTAATAATCAATTGGATGAGCAGACTCGCGGCTTTCTTTCCAACACAGGCAAAGGCATTCATATTAAAGGTGAGGAGATTTATATTTCTAAAATCTTTGATTGGTTTGATAAAGATTTTGCAACCGATAAAGAATCCACCAGCATTCTAAAATATATTGCTCAATACAATATGGAAGCGGGTCGTTTCACCGATTACAGTACTCTGGATTATAATTGGAAGCTAAATAAGCAATAGCTTTCCTCAACATTAAGTACAGATAAAAAAATACCCCATGAGAACAAGATCTCAAGGGGTATTTCTTATGCTAACAGTCTTCTATTTGACCACCGTTAGAGAAGGTTTTCCCTTAGCAGGTTTTTCGTCACGCTTGGGCTTAGTCGACTTAAGAGGCTTATTAGGATCAGGCGCACCCGCTTCATTCCCAAATACCATCCCTTGACCATTCTCTTTGGCATAAATTGCTAAGATCGCAACCATTGGCACATACAAATCAATAGGTACGCCACCAAAGCGAGCATTAAACGACAAACCATCATCATCTATCAGCAAAGATTTTACCGCAGACATACTGATATTCAGTACAATCTGACCATTATCTACGTAATCTTCTGGAACTTGAACACCCGGCATACCGGCATCAACTAACACATAAGGCGTGCAGTCGTTTTCAAGTATCCATTCGTTCAGCGCCCGCATTAAATACGGACGACTTGGCGTCATTATTGTCATCTCAATTAACCGCGCATTTCCTGCTCGGCTTCCGACAAGCTAGCTTGGAAAGATTCACGATCAAATAAACGCTCCATGTACTGAAACAAAGGCTCAACCGCTTTACCACTAAGCTCAATGCCCATTGCTGGCAAACGCCATAATATTGGAGCCATACAACAATCAACAATCGTGAATTCGTCACTCATGAAGTAAGGCATATCTTTAAAGATAGGCGCAATCGTCATCATACCTTCACGTAATTCTTTACGCGCTTTTTCCTTGTCTTTATCTTTTGCCGTTGCAGAGAAGATAGTATCAACAAGTACACACCAGTCTTTTTCAATGCGATGAATCAATAAACGACTTTCCGCTCGAGCAACCGGATAAACAGGTAATAATGGCGGATGTGGAAAACGCTCATCCAAATATTCCATCATTACGTTTGGCTGGTATAACACCAATTCACGATCAACTAATGTTGGCAATGAATTATACGGATTCAACGTAGCCAAATCTTCTGGCTTGTTATCAGCGTCTACATCGTGAACTTCTACCGTCACACCTTTTTCAGCCAATACAATGCGTACACGATGGCTATAATGATCAGTACCATCCGAATAAAACGTCATTGAAGAACGTTTAGCAACTACACCCATATAATCCTCCAGCTAAATAAATTTTAACTATTCAAAAACAAATATAGCCCGAACACGTTTCCGCGCCGAGCAGTACAAGGTAACTCAACTAATTCTAAGACGAATTAGTGAATGTCTTTCCAATATTCTTTGTTCAAAAAGTAAACAGGAATTAGGAATATAAACAAAAACAACAATACCCACCAACCAAGACGCTCACGCTCTAAGGCGATAGGCTCTGACATATAAACTAAAAAGTTAACCAAATCATACACTAGATTGTCGTATTCTTTGGGGGTTAATTGTCCTTCTTCCGCTAGATATAATACTTCTTTAGGCTCTTCAAGCTCACAACTATCAGCCATGATTTTGTTACCCGTTAAAGAATCATAACCTGTGGATACTGGTGCACAACCTTTCTTCTGCACACCTTGAAGACCCGCAAGAACGTGAGGCATACCCACATCTTTAAAGGCAGTATTATTCACGCCATATGGGCGGCTTTTATCTTCATAGAAAGAACGTAGGTAAGTGTATACCCAATCACCATCGCCACCGCGAACACGAGTAACCAACGTAAGATCTGGAGGTGCAGCACCGAACCACTTCTTAGAATCTTCAGCGCGCATAGCGATTGTCATCAGATCGCCAAAGCGCTTACCCGCGAAATTTAGATTTTCTTGCATTAAATTTTCAGGAATGTCCAAATCTTTAGCGACACGGTTAAAACGACCATGCTCTAGAGAGTGACAACCCATGCAATAGTTCATAAACGTTTGAGCGCCACGCTGCAAAGAGGCCGTATCACTCAAATCTGTTTTATGTTCGTCTAGGTGAATACCACCACCAGCTGCATAAGAAAGCGAAGAAGCCATCAAAGCGAACAGAGCAATAATTTTTTTCATTCTAGTGGCCTCCATTGATGCGTTCAGGTACGGGTTTGGTTTTTTCCATACGCGTATAGAAAGGCATCAGTAAAAAGTAACCGAAGTAGAATACCGTTAACCAACGAGCCAACGTCGTATTGTTAACTAAGCCTAAGAAGTAACCATCAGAAGGCTGAGTTCCTAACCAGGTCAAGATAGCAAACGCAACACCAAATACCGGTATTAATGTTTTGCTGACAATACCTTTATATCGAATACTTCTCACTGGACTTCTATCCAACCATGGCACTACAAACAAGATCGCAATCGCAGCCCCCATCGCAATAACCCCTAATAATTTATCAGGAATTGCTCGAAGAATGGTGTAGAACGCACCGAAGTACCACACTGGCGCGATGTGCGCTGGCGTCTTAAGACCGTTAGCGGGCTCGAAGTTAGCATATTCAAGCATGAAACCACCGCCCATTGGGAAGAAAAACATGACCGAACAAAAGATAATTAAGAAGACGACGATACCCACCATATCGTGCACGGTATAAAACGGATGGAACGGAATACCATCTAGAGGCGCACCATTTTCATCTTTATGCTTCTTAATATCGATGCCTTCGGGGTTGTTAGAACCCACCTCATGCAAAGCCAATAAGTGCATCACCACCAGGCCAACAATCACCAAGGGCACAGCAACAACGTGCAGAGCAAAGAAACGGTTTAAAGTAGCACCTGAAATAAGGAAATCACCACGGATCCAAGTGGTAAGGTCATCACCGATAATAGGAATAGCACCAAACAATGAGATAATTACCTGCGCACCCCAAAAAGACATTTGACCCCATGGTAGTACATACCCCATGAAGGCCTCTGCCATAAGAGCTAAATAAATCCCCATGCCAAACAACCAAACCAGCTCACGAGGCTTCTGATAAGACCCGTATAACATGGCACGCATCATATGCATGTAAATAGCGATAAAGAAGAAGGTAGCACCCGTAGAATGCATATAACGCAATAACCAGCCCCATTGAACATCTCGCATGATGTATTCAACGGATGCAAAAGCCAATTCTGCACTCGGTGTAAAGTTCATTGTTAGCCAAATGCCCGTTAGAATTTGGTTAACCAGCATTATCATTGAGAATACACCGAAGAAATACCAGAAATTAAGGTTCTTCGGCGCATAA
>JBNMOT010000028.1:0-28857 GCA_051275515.1 Oleispira sp.
CCCAATGTCGGCAATGATGAAAGTACTAAATTTATTCAAGGTGTTTGTCATAAAAATGATGAACTACTAATATTAGTAGATTTAGAAAAACTCATGTCGGATGAGGAGTGGATGGAAATTTCTGGTTTTTAACCAGAAATAGGAGTTTGAAATTATGGTGTTATTATCATCCATGTCGATGGTTCATTGGCTATTAATCAGCAATGTATTGCTATTAATAGCGACGGTGGTAGGTTTTGTTTTATTTAAACGTAAATATGAAAATGATTTACAACGTTGGCAGAAACAAGCTCATAAGTTACGCCATGATTTTGATGCGATGAGCAAAAGTAATTTTGGTATGGGTCGTTGTGTTAAAAAGTTAGAACAACGTCTCGTTGAAAATGAGCGCAAGCCATCATTGGCGACTTCAGATGAAGTTCTGTACCAGCAAGCTCAGCGTTTGGTAGGTATGGGAGCATCTGCTGATGATTTAGTCTCCAGTTGTGGTGTTGCTCGTGCAGAAGCTGAGTTACTCGTTTCAATGCACCGACAAGTGGCTCATTAATTTGGGCTCATTGCAGTATTAAACTATATGCACTTTTTATCGTTGCAGATATTTTTTATTACAAAATGATCCTAGTTGAACTCTAAAATTTTCCTACACTTATTTTAGATAGGAATAAATAAGGAGGACAATATGAAGCGGATTCTATTATTTTCATTTGCAGCAATGATCAGTCTAGCGCTGTCTTTAGTGGATTCTGTAATAGTCCCTCACGATTTATCAAAAGCCACTTCATCGAAGTTACTCGCGAGTCAGATCTACAGTGCTGCTTTTAATGACATCTCCCCAGGTTTTGATGATTTATACGTGATTAAGACCCAAGATAAAGGGCGAGAGATAATTATCTATTGTAATACCACTTATTGTTATAAAAATCGTAATAGCGTTATGACCAGCTAACCATAAGTGAGCACTCCCTGCAGTGGTCAACTAAATTTGGCCACGAGTAAAGAGCTCTTCCAGTATATTCTTTCAATCTCATTTGAACTTTTGCCGTCATTATCCTAGTACGGCGGTAATAACCAATAATATAATTCACTATAGATCGCTCATCTCCAACAAAATGATGTCACGTACTACCTCTTTTTATTCATCAAATGTCTCAAGCGCTCCTCATTCTTATTTCTGCAGACTTCAGTGGATACCTTTATTATTCAAGACATTGATTTCAAAGGACAGTATATTTGATCTATATAAACACAATGTCCAATATCTGCTGTGAAGAGATTATAAAATGAGAACGCAACGTTGAAAACTGTATCACTCCTATGGGTGCGAGGAGTATTACACGCGGCAAGTCTGCAAGGGCTTAATGAGTCTGAAATTTTTGAAGCTGCTGGATTAGATCCTGATTGCTTAAATGTTCGCAGTGAGCGTATTAGCCTTGATGATACTTTAGCGATCTGGCGCTCTGTGGAGCAGCTTAGTAAAGATCCGTTATTTGGTTTTCATATGGGGCAATCTTTAAAGCCTGCTCATTTTCAATTATTAGCGTTTACGATGTTCAGTAGCCCAACATTGGGTAATGCCATTGAGAAAATCCTAAAATATCAGCGGCTCATTAGTGATGGCGGTGCATTTACATTGATGCCGCAAGAAGATAATACTTACTTGGTTTATACGCCGATAGCCAGTAATTTTAGTTATCACCAAATAGATGCTGTTTTAGTGGCGACATTGAGTTTTGCACGTTGGTTATTAGGGCGCGAAATTATGCCATTGAAGTTAACCGTCGCTCATGCAAATAAGGGTGGCTTAATTCAATATCGGTCTTTCTTTGGTTGTGATATCGAATTCAATAAAGAACGGAATAGCATTCTATTTACTTCTCAATTACTGCAAGAAGCCCTACCCGGGTTTAATCAGGGTTTGGCCACGGTTCATGAACAAATGGCTGATAATGAACTGCAGGGCTTGATGGCACCTGATATTATTATTCGAGTACAGGAGTGTTTTTCATTGATGTCTCACGACAGCATCAATCGTGACGATATTGCTGCTCAATTAGGCATGAGTGGGCGTAGTTTACAGCGTAAATTACAAGAGCAGGGCAGTAGTTTTCAGAAACTGCATGATGCCTATAGGCATCAACACTCTTTGCAGTTGTTGGCGAATACAAATTTGTCACTGATGGATATTTCTGTGCAGTTGGGGTTTTCCGAAAGCAGTACTTTTTATCGGGCGTTCAAACGCTGGCAAGGTTTAACGCCCGGAGAATATCGTCAGCAGCGGTCTGATTAATCAAGTTAATGCGTTGGAGCGCTAAAATGACACTCCAACCTATTATGTGAAAACGCTGGTAAAGCCCCCATGTATTGCGGATCGATTCTTAACGCGTAAGATGAAGGCGACTTTCATAATGATAAAAACGGCATGTATACCACTTTACCGGCAATTGTTTTACCGGCAATGTTAGATAACGCTAAAGCGCATTAATAATGTTTAATACATCATCGTGATGGCTTTTGGTTTTAACTTTTTCCATTACATGACGCAAGATACCTGCTTCATCAATAATAAATGTGACACGATGAATTCCGACATATTCTTTACCCATAAACTTCTTTAATGCCCACACACCGTAACTCTCAGCGATGGCATTATCTTCATCAGACAGAAGAGGGAAGTTCAACTCCTGTTTTACCGTGAAATTCGTTAATCGTTTGGTCGCGTCAGGACTCATGCCTAAAACGACAGTATTAGCGTGTGCAAAGGCATCTTTGTTATCACGAATGCCGCAGGCTTGAGTCGTACAGCCAGGAGTAGACGCTTTAGGGTAAAAATACAGCACCACTTTTTTACCTTTAAAGTCGGCCAGTGAAACTGTTTCACCATTTTGGTCGGTGGTGGTGAATTGTGGGGCGACTTGATCAAGAGGAGGGAATGTTAAACTCATAATGGCAACCTAAATGATGAATGCGAAATAATCATCTAAGTTTGCCATAAAGCGGTCTAAAACAATAACATTGACTGCAACTAATACCGTTTATTGGCCTTGACTAGCCGTTAATTGATTGTTCTGTTAAATAGTTCTCGAGAGTATTCTTAGCTTTATTACCCGCGGTACTATTACGGAAAAACAGTTCATGGGTTTTATTCTGCAAGCTAATTAAAACATCACAGCAGAAGTCACCTTTGTGAGCTTCACGTACGTGTTTCATTCGTACTTCAACAACCATATCAAGGTTAATGTAAAAGTCGCCTGATAACTCTTCCAGGTGTTCGCCGGCCTTTAATCGAACCATCGCAACATTGGGGGTAATACATATAAATGACATATTTTATATCCACTAGATCGTTAACTATCGTGTCATAGCATTAAAAATTGATATAAATACTAGAGCACTCTGATACCTCTGATATTGATTTATATCAGCAATCGGTCGTCTAATGAATAATGAAAATTTTATGGCAGCTTGATGCTGATGGCTGTTTTTGGAATGCAGCAGCAGGGAAGGATTTCATCGTCATTAATCCAAGCCATAGGCTCTGCTGTATAATGAACTTCACCTTCCAATAGCTGAATTCTGCAGCTGCCGCAATAACCTTCACGACATTGGTAACTCACCGTAACCTCTTGAGCTTCTAAAGATTCCAACAGTGTTTTTGCATGCTGAAAAGTCACGTCTTTGGCGGGAAGCGAGCCATGAAAGATCGATACTTTATGGACGGCTTTATCCATGCCGTCCAGGTCTATTTGTGCACTGGGTTCTGGCTGTTCTGGATCTTCGGTATTTAAAAGTAAACTGTTTTGTACCGGCTCATGGTCGAGCGGTGTCTCAACCGTGTCTGCTTCTAAAGAAAAATCTTCATGCTCAGGCGCTAAGCCATCAAGAAGAAAGTCTTCTTGATGCTTGTTGCTGGCTAAAGCGTTGTTTGAAGAATCTCGACAAGAGTTTATGGGTTGATTCATCATTGTATATTACAGATCAAAATCGCCAAAATCTTCAGTATCAACCGCACTATCAATTGCGCCTACCAGATAAGAACTGATTTCAGCTTCTTGTGGTGCAACTTGTACATTATCACTGTTTAACCAGGAGTTAATCCAAGGAAGTGGGTTGTTCTTAGCGTTAAAAATAGGGGGCAAGCCAATCGCGACGATACGTTGGTCGGTAATGTACTCTACATACTGAGCCAAGATAGTTTGGTTAAGACCAATCATTGAGCCATCTTTAAATAAATAACCGGCCCATTCCTTTTCTTGCTCGGCGGCTTCCAAGAAAATAGCAATCACTTCTTCTTTGCAGCTGGCCGCGATTTCCCCCATTTCTGGATCATCTTTACCGGCCGCCATAATTTGTAATATGTGTTGGGTGCCCGTGAGGTGCAACGCTTCATCACGGGCAATCAGCTTGATGATTTTGGCGTTACCTTCCATTTTTGCACGTTCGGCGAACGCGAAAGAACAAGCAAAGCTCACGTAGAAGCGAATGGCTTCCAAGACGTTTACCGACGCCATTGTCAGATACAGGGTACGCTTTAGGTCGCGCAAGTTAATATCGATTATCTTGCCGTTAATCGTATGAGTGCCTTCACCTAGCTGTGAATAGAAGCTGCATTTTTTGATTAATTCGTCATAGTATTTTGTTACGCTGACCGCCCGTCGTGTAATGAAGTCATTACGAGTAATGTCATCAAATACTTCGGCAGGGTTGGGTACCACGTTACGCATAATGTGCGTATAGCTGCGGCTGTGAATGGTTTCACTAAAAGACCAAGTCTCAATCCAGGTTTCTAGTTCTGGCAACGATACGATCGGCAAGAAGGCAACGTTAGGCGAACGGCCCTGAACGGAATCCAGCAGTGTTTGATACTTAAGGTTGCTCAAAAAAATATGTTGTTCATGATCCGGTAAATCATTGAAATCTTTGCGATCATTGGCTAAATCAACTTCTTCTGGACGCCAGAAAAAAGACAATTGCTTTTCAATGAGGTTTTCAAAGATTTTATGTTTTTGAATGTCGTAGCGCGCAACGTTCACGGTCTCGCCAAAGAACATCGGTTGCTTCAAAGTATCAAAGGTTTTTTGATTGAACGTGGTATAGGGCATAAAGGGCTACAACTATAAAAAAGTATTTAAAATACACATAATCAGAATTTAAATACATTGGCTGAACGCGAGTCCAGCGCAATGTATTTTATGGCCAAGCTAATGGTGCAAGATTAGATCTTACACGCGCCGCCTTCACAGTCATCGTCTTCAACTTCAGGTGCTTGCGGATCAGACATACCATCACGGGTATTGTGATAATAAAGTGTCTTAAGGCCATTTTTATAAGCACTCAATAGGTCTTTTAACAGCACTTGCATAGGCACTTTATTACTTTCGAAGCGAGACGGGTCGTAGTTAGTATTAGCTGAAATGGCTTGGTCTACAAATTTTTGCATAATACCCACAAGTTCCAAGTAACCTTGGTTGCTTGGAATCTGCCATAACAACTCATAGTTCTTACGTAATCGACCAAATTCAGGAACAACTTGCTTTAAAATGCCATCTTTCGATTGCTTAACGCTGATATAGCCACGAGGTGGTTCAATACCGTTGGTTGCGTTGCTGATCTGAGACGATGTTTCAGAAGGCATTAATGCGGTTAGGGTAGAGTTACGCAGGCCTGTTTTCTTAATGTCGGCGCGTAAAGCTTCCCAATCATAAACCAAAGGTTCTGCACAGAAGGTATCAACATGTTTTTTATAGGTATCAATGGGTAAGATACCTTGGGCATACGTTGTTTCGTTAAAGGCTTCACAAGCCCCTTGCTCTTGAGCAAGCTTGTTAGAGGCGCGTAATAAATAATATTGCATTGCTTCAAAGGCTCGGTGAGTTAAACCGTTAGCACTGCCATCGGAATATTTAACGCCGTTCTTCGCTAGGTAATAGGCATAGTTAATAACGCCCACACCTAAAGTTCGGCGGTTTAAGCTGGCCTTTTGTGCCGCCATCATGGGGTAATCTTGATACGACAACAAGCTATCAAGAGCACGCACAACCAAATCAGACAGTTCTTCTAACTCATCAAGGTTATTCAGAGTCCCTAAGTTAAACGCAGCCAGTGTACATAGCGCGATTTCGCCTTCTTCGTCATTCACATCTTGTAATGGCTTAGTCGGTAGCGCAATTTCTAAGCATAAGTTTGATTGACGAATCGGTGCAACTTCAGGGTTGAACGGGCTGTGAGTATTACAGTGATCAACGTTCTGAATGTAGATACGTCCGGTACCAGCGCGCTCTTGCATCAGCGTAGAAAATAGGTCTACGGCTTTAATCGTCTCTTTACGGATCGATTCATCTTGCTCGTATTGCACATACAAACGCTCAAACTTTTCTTGATCGGCGAAGAATGCATCGTATAAACCAGGCACATCGGAAGGCGAGAACAGCGTAATATTTTTATTCTTGATTAAGCGCTCATACATTAGCTTGTTTAGCTGAACGCCATAATCTAAGTGACGAACACGGTTTTCTTCAACACCGCGGTTATTTTTCAAGACCAGCAGCGATTCAACTTCTAAGTGCCATAGTGGATAGAATAATGTGGCTGCACCCCCACGAACACCGCCCTGAGAGCACGATTTAACCGCGGTCTGAAAGTGTTTGTAGAATGGGATACAACCGGTGTGGAACGCTTCACCACCGCGGATAGGGCTACCTAAAGCACGAATGCGGCCACCGTTAATGCCAATGCCGGCACGTTGCGATACGTACTTAACAATCGCGCTAGAAGCGGCATTGATTGAATCCAAGCTATCGCCGGCTTCGATCAATACACATGAACTGAACTGGCGAGTTGGCGTGCGTACGCCAGCCATGATCGGTGTGGGCAAAGAAATCTTGAAATTAGAGGATGCATCATAGAAACGTTTGATGAAATCTAAGCGACGTTCTTTATCGTATTGTGCGAACAGGCATGCCGCGATTAATACGTATAAAAATTGAGCGCTTTCGTAGATGTCACCACTGACGCGGTTTTGTACCAGATATTTACCTTCTAACTGCTTGACGGCGGCGTAGCTGAAGTTCAAGTCACGGCCATGTTCTAAGAAGTCATCCATAGTGGCGAATTCTTCAGGGGTATAATCTTTTAATAAATCACTATCGTAGCGATTATCGGCAACCATTTTGGTCACATGATCAAACAGCTTGGGTGGCTCAAACTGGCCATAGGCTTTTTTACGCAGATGAAAAATATTCAAGCGTGCGGCTAGATATTGATAGTCTGGTGTTTCTTCAGAGATTAAGTCAGCAGCGGCTTTTATCAAAGTTTCGTGTATTTCCGATGTGGTAATACCATCAAAAAATTGCAAGTGAGCTTTTAGCTCGACCTCAGAAACGGAGACATTGTCTAATCCTTCTGCTGCCCAGTCGACAACCTTATGGATTTTTTCTAAATCAATTATCTCTTTGCGACCATCTCGTTTGGTTACGTAAAGCGCGCTGTTCATATATTAGGGTGCCTGTTGAAAATCTTGTGATCCCGATATTACTCACCTGAGGTGAGCACGAAAATACGGTTATATTTTACGCGCTACTTGATCTTAAAATGAATGACGTGTATGCCATTGGTAATAGGCGTTACTTCTAACCGAGACACAGCATATTGCGGTTGAGAGTACATTTCAACCCCTTATGTAGTGTTTGTCTGTGGATAAGCTGTGGAAATTAAGTGGACACATATCTTATTAAAAATACGGTAAAGTTGGGTTGGAAAAGGTTGCATTTTTCTCATTTGTAACAGAAAAAATCGGAACTCAGTGCAAAGCACTGATTTTGCGTCTAAAGTTATATGTAAGTCTTTCAATATAACGGCAATTCAACAAATCGCGGCAGTTCAAAAAATTGGATAGGAAAAAAGTGTGGAATTAAAACATGGCAGCAGTCAAGACGAAAACTGGCGCATCTTAATTGTTGAAGATGATGAGCGATTAGCGAACCTGACGAAGGACTATCTAGAAAGCAACGGTTTGAAGGTTTCCATTGAAGGAGACGGTAGTCGAGCTATTGAGCGTATTAAAACCGAGCAGCCCGATTTAGTGGTACTCGATTTAATGTTGCCTGGAGAAGATGGTTTAGCGGTATGTCGTATTGTGCGACCACATTACACGGGCCCTATTTTAATGCTGACTGCGCGTACGGAAGATCTTGATCAGGTATTGGGTCTAGAAATGGGTGCGGATGATTACGTCGCTAAACCCGTTCGCCCTCGAGTCTTACTCGCTCGAATTCGTGCTTTGTTGCGCCGAGTGAAAGAACAAGCTGAAAATAAGGGCAGTCAGGACGACGCATCTGCTAAGCGGTTAACGTTTGGTAATTTGGTTGTTGATAGCTCAATGCGTGAAGCATGGTTAGAGGGTAATAGCATTGACTTGACCAGTGCTGAATTTGATCTGTTGTGGCTTCTTTCTAGCAGTGCAGGTCATGTTCTGACTCGAGAGGAAATTTTCCATCAGCTTCGTGGTATTGAATATGACGGTCAGGATCGCTCAATTGATGTGAGAGTTTCTCGAATTCGCCCTAAAGTGGGTGATGATCCGATTAACCCTAAGCGTATTAAGACCGTTCGCAGTAAAGGGTATCTTTTCGTAAAAGAGATTTGATTACGTAAAAAGATTGATTCTTTCAGCGCCACTCTTCCTGAGTGGTGCTTTATTACAACTTGAATAATTTAGGGAGAAACGCATTTTTATTCGAGTTTATTCTGGTTTATTGGGTGCTCTGGTACTGGTCGTACTTTTAAGTATGCTTGCATTTCAGCTGGTTGATCACGTGCGTGGAGCGCAGTTCAACCAAGATGTTGTTCGTGGCAGCCTTCACCTCATTACCGAGCGTTTACGCTATGACATTACTGAGCACGGAGATCTAGAGGCCCGCTTTGATGCTCAAATCGATATTATCAGCAAAGACAAAGCCCAATTAGATGACTATCAGTTAAGCCGTTTGGAACGGTATGACGTATTGCTTTTATCGGATAATATAGGCCATAAAGCTGAATTTATTACCGAGCTCAATGCTGATACTTTTATAAGAACCACCGTACGAAATGTAACGGAACTTCAAGCTCAGGCTACGGGGCAATTATTACTGGAAGATTGGCAGCGAAGTGGACAGACTGTTGAGACCTTTCTAAAAAATATATCGCCCCATTTTGGTTATTCACTGAGTTTACGTCCGCTTGAAAGCTTTGAGTTAAATAAGAGTGATTTAGGGCGTATGCAATACGGCGACGTTTTAATGCCTATTGCGATCGATGCTGAGAGTGTGGATGCCTTAATTAAGGTTCCGGGTAAAGAGCAAGTTATTCGTCTGGGACCTATCTTCGCCTTTAAACGTTATACACCGACAGGCATCGCTATTATTGCTTTAATTGGTTTTATGCTATTAGGACTGGGGGTTTATTGGGTCGTAAACTCTTTCGAAATGAGCCTACGTAAGTTAGAACAAGCCACGAGCCGTTTATCGCAAGGGCATTTAAATGCACGTGTAGGAATCATTGGGTCTGACCCTGTGAGTCGTTTAGGGCAATCTTTCAACAAGATGGCAGATCATATTCAACGTCTCATTAGTGTACAGCGGGAGATGGTACGGGCGGTATCGCATGAACTGCGTACTCCCGTGGCTCGCATCCGCTTCGGGCTTCAAATTATTGAAGATACTTCAGGTGATAATCCTTTTGTCATGAAACAGCTCACTGGTATGGATTCTGATATTCAAGAATTAGATGAGTTGATTGATGAAATATTAACGTATGCGCGACTTGAGGAAGGTGGGCCATTATTAGATTTTGAACTGACTAATATTCAAAATTTGATTTTGCAGCTCGTTGATGAAGCTAGACCGCCTGAGCATGTAACGGTTAACTATGGGGGTGCTGTAGGGTCTCAACATGAAGCAGAGGTTGAATACCGTTATATGCACCGCGCGATTCAAAACCTTATAGGCAATGCCTGTCGTTATGCAAAGTCGCAGGTAGTGGTAACCTTCTCTATTGGTGCAGATACTTGTCGGGTCGATGTTGCTGATGATGGACCAGGAATTCCCGAGAAAGAATGGAACCGAGTATTTACGCCCTTTGCTCGTTTGGACGATAGTCGAACGCGCAGTTCAGGAGGCTATGGCTTAGGGTTGTCTATTGTGCGTCGTATTACTTATTGGCATGGCGGTCGCGCGATGGTCAGTCGTGATAAAGTATTGGGAGGGGCAAAGTTTAGCCTTGTGTGGCCAAAGCGTCACCAAGAACTCAGTTAGCGATTAACAAACCGTAACGATAAGATACCTTTACATTACAGACAGATTGCCATGATACAGGCATATTAATTGCACGTATCCTATGGACACGTGGTGAGAATGTAGCGAAAATATTCGCTTTTTAGGGACCTCTTATGGAGTCCCTTTTTTTTGTTTAAAATTTATATAAGTGGCTCTATGCCCATTAAATGGCTGTTACATGAACGCCGTGATTGCTGAAGAAAATCTTTCATATAACGACTGTCTTTTTGTTCTTCGCGAATGGCTGCATATAATGTCTGCCAAATCCCATTTTTACCTAAAGTTCTTTAGCTAATTAGCCCTACGCTTAAATAAGGCTGTAATGCCCCGTTGGGTAAGCACGCAATACCTCGTCAACTGGCAACCAGCTGAACGATCATCAGTGTTAAATCCGCTTGGCGAGTATTTGAAGGCTCATACCCTTGGGCTCAATAAACTCGTGAATATATCCAAACGCTTGTGTTCAACCGGATAATGAATCAGGGTTTGGTCGCGAAATAACGGCTGATAATAAATACCTAGCATGCGAGCCGAGTCTGCGGTGACCACAAGATCTAAATCCCCTCGTGCTAATGCAGGCAAGCATTAGCCAGTCAAAATAGCTATGGCACTCAATAGTTATGTGTAAGCGTTCTGCTTGGCTGCTTCGACAAGATAGCCTCCATTGTGCAAGGCGTGCACGGTTTATAAATGTGATATTCATTAACAATAAATACTATTTAGAGAAAGGCTTGGCTAGTACAACATTGCCACGTAAAATCCTAAGCATAAATTAAATAAAAATATTGTTAATTCAGGAATCACTATTATGTCCCGCTACCTTTTGGCAATAGACCAAGGTACAACCAGCAGTCGTGCCATCGTATTTGATCTTGATGGTCATATCATCGCTTCTAGCCAACAAGAATTTTCACAGATTTTTCCTCAAGATGGTTGGGTCGAACATGATCCTGAAGAAATATGGCGCACGACAGAAGAAACGTGTCGTGAGGCGATTAAAAAAGCGTCTTTACAAGCCCGTGATATTTTATCGATCGGTATTACCAATCAGCGTGAAACAACGGTAGTGTGGGATAAGGTGACAGGAACGCCTATTTATAATGCGATAGTATGGCAAGACCGTCGAACGGCGGGTTTATGTCAGCAATTCAAGCAAAAAGAAGAAGGACTTGTTGAAACGCTAACAGCAAAAACAGGTTTGTTATTAGATCCGTATTTTTCCGCCAGCAAAATCGCTTGGATTCTCGATAATGTAGAAGGCGCTCGAACTCGCGGCGAAGCGGGGGAATTGTTATTCGGTACTATTGATACTTTCTTATTATGGCGTTTAACCGGGGGTAAGCAGCATGCAACAGATGCCACTAATGCGTCTCGAACTCTGTTGTTTAACATTCATTCCAATGAGTGGGATCAAGAGCTTTTAGATCTATTTAATGTGCCTGCTAACTTGTTGCCCGAAGTGCGGGATTGTGCCGCTGATTATGGCCATACTAAAGCCGATTTATTTGGCGCTGAAATCGCTATTGGTGGTATGGCGGGCGATCAACAAGCGGCACTTATTGGCCAAGCTTGTTTTACCCCCGGCATGGCTAAAAGTACCTATGGTACAGGCTGTTTCATGATTATGAATACTGGCGATCAAGCGCTGCAGTCTAAAAATCGTTTATTAACCACTATTGGCTACCGTATTAGTGGTAAAACCACTTATGCCTTAGAAGGCAGCATTTTTATGGCGGGGGCCACGATTCAGTGGATTCGTGATGGCTTACAGTTGATTTCCAATGCTAAGGAAAGTCAATCACTAGCCGAAGAGACCGGTGCGGATAATTCGGTTTATATGGTACCTGCATTCACTGGTTTGGGAGCGCCTTATTGGGACCCCGAAGCACGCGGCGCTATTTTTGGTTTAGCTCGCGATACCGGAATTAAAGAAATTGTTACTGCAGGGCTCCAGGCGGTGTGTTATCAAACTCGTGATTTATTACAGGCAATGGCACAAGATGGTGTTAGCCCATCCAGTTTAAGGGTTGATGGCGGCATGGTTGTTAATGACTGGTTGGTGCAATTTTTAGCCGATACATTAGGTATCACGATTGAACGTCCTCAGGTAACTGAGACAACCGCGCTTGGGGTGGCCTATTTGGCAGGTATTCAAGCCGGAGTTTTCGATAGTCTAGAGCAGGTTGCTGACTTGTGGCATAACGAAGCAAAGTTCGAACCTTCAATGCCTGAAGAAGCCCGTGAACGCTTGTATGCAGGCTGGTTGGAGGCAGTAAGTAAAGTTTTAGGCAACAATTAAGCAGGCTCTATTAACCGGGTTAAAAACAATTGGTCATGTTAGATTGTAATTTTTCGTAATATGTCATGGCGGCTTTTTCTAAGAGGCATATAATCATTTATCTACCTTTCGCGGCAACATATTCGGTGTGACATATAAACATGGCAGTATCTTTTGATTCTCAGCGCGACTCTCAGCGTGATACTCGACGTAGAACCTTATTCGCTAGCCTCGGAGCCTTGTTATACTCATTGGTCATTCTGCTCTGCTTTCAATTAGGTTATGTGTTAATTGATGTAACCGATTTGGTTATGCTGTTTATAGGCTTTTGGACAGGGCATATTGCCACCGTCTGCTTTGTGTATTACCACCATAGAAAGCAAATGGTCGTACCGAGTATGAGTATGCTACTCATGGTTTGGGCTGTTATTTTTGTCAGTATTATTCTTTATTATACGGTAGAAATACGTCCAGCCTTCATGATGGCTTACCTTACTATCTTATTATTTGGCGTTTTTCGTCTGCCATGGCGTGTTTTTTTTGGTATCACTTTATTTACCTTAGCGAGCTACGCGGTCACGCTATTTCTCTTTCAACAAAGTGGTTCTAGATACTGGTCTCCTCAGTTAGAGCTGATTATGGGTATTACATTTTTAGCGGCTTTATCCGGTTTTTGTATTTTAGGGCGTGAATTCAGCCTACTGCAAGAACGCTTAACGCACAGCAGTCAGGAGCTCACGAGCGCGCTAATGAAAATTAAAGCACTGGCGATTACTGATGAGCTTACGGGGCTTTATAATCGCCGCCACTTGTTTGACCATTTGGATAAACAGCGTGCGATTGCTAATAGAGAAGGTTCAAACTTTGTTTTGGCTTTTGTTGATTTAGATAAATTCAAAAGTATTAATGATCAGTTTGGTCATCAAATCGGTGATGATGTATTACGTCAATTCTCTGATTTATTGCAAGAATCCATTCGTGAAGTCGATATTGTCGCTCGTTATGGGGGTGAAGAATTTGTTTTGCTGCTCAATGGTGTCGGTATTGAAACGGCGGCGGTGGTCGTAGAGCGAATTCGTTGTGCTGTTGAAGGTTTGCAATTTTCTGAGCAGAAGCTAGCGATGACGATTTCTGTGGGTATTACCGAATATCGTGCTCCTGAAACCGCCAAAGAAACGTTAGATCGCGCTGATGAATTTTTGTCTCGAGCTAAGCAAGACGGCCGTAACCGGGTGGTTCAGGATTTAGTTCATGGGAACTTAGAGACTGCTGAATAGAGGTTCCAAAAGCCCTTACCACCAAGGTTCTAAGCGGAGAAAAAATAGGCAACCCGCGAGTGCACTGAGTCAAAGTTTTAAAGGGGGTGATGGTTGAGCAATCTTAAAAGCTTTAAATCTATGTTCTCTTCTCCGCGTCGCGCTAAAACAAGTACTGAATCTCTCTACAGAAATCTAGCTTTCTTGACACATCAAGAATTCAAGCAAAGCCTTTTGAGCGTGTAAGCGATTTTCCGCTTCATCCCACACTACAGAGTCCAAATCATCCATCATTTCAGCGCTAACTTCTTCACCGCGGTGAGCAGGAAGGCAGTGCATGAACAAGGCATCGGCATTTGCTATATCCATTAGCGCTTTAGTCACCTGGTAATCAGCGAACTTCAGCATGCGTGCTTGCTGTTCTTCTTCTTGCCCCATTGACGCCCAAACATCCGTCACGATCAGATCAGAATTAATAACGGCTTCTTTCGGATCGCGAATGATTTGAACGCGGTCGGCGTTATCATCTAATAATTGCTGGTGGGGATCAAAACCTTCAGGACAGGCGATATTCAATTTAAAATCAAACTGACGGGCAGCGTTGATGTAAGAGTGGCACATATTATTGCCATCCCCAACCCAAGTCACTGTTTTGCCTCTAATACTGCCGCGATGTTCTTTATAAGTCTGCATGTCGGCTAATAATTGACACGGGTGGAAGTCATCGGTTAAGGCGTTGATGACAGGTACTTTAGAATACGCTGCAAACTTTTCAACGGTTTCATGATCGAAGGTACGAATCATAATCGCATCAACCATCCGGGACATGACGCGTGCGCTGTCTTCAAGCGGTTCGCCACGACCTAGCTGAGTATCACGGGAGGATAAAAAGATCGCGCTACCACCAAACTGAGTCATGCCCGCTTCAAAAGAAATACGAGTACGTGTCGACGACTTTTCAAAAATCATACCGAGTACTTGGTTTTTCAATGGCTCGTAAAGTTCACCCGCGCAGCGCATTTTTTTTAATTCGATAGCGCGGTCAATAACCCAATCAAGTTCAGCAGGTTCTAAATCTAATAATGTTAAAAAGTGTCTAGTCATGTTGGCAATTCCTTACTTTAAATTCTCTACCAGTTGGCAAATTAAATTCACCACCTGATCAGCGTCTTGCTGATTGATGTTCATTGGCGGCAATAAACGAATCACATTGCCAGATGTGACGTTAATTAATAGACCAAGATCTAACGCTTCTTTTACTAATTGTGGGCAGTCTTGATTGACCACCACTCCGACCATTAAGCCGGTGCCACGCAACTCGGTCGCTAAACCTTTTTCAACTAAACGGCGGGTGAAAGCACTGCGCATTTGTTCGCTACGGGCTTTCACATTGTCATAAATGTTTTCTGATTCAATGCTATCTATTACCGCAATCGCTGCGGAGCAGGCCAGTGGGTTACCACCATACGTAGAGCCGTGATTACCGGGCTGTAATACATGCGCGGCTTTACCTTTCGCAATACAGGCACCAATCGGTACGCCGTTACCCAGGCCTTTGGCCGTGGTTAATACGTCGGGCGTAATACCGTGTTGCTGGAAGTTGAAATAAGTGCCGGTACGACCATTACCGCTTTGTACTTCGTCCAACATCATTAATAAATCATGTTCATCACATAAGGTGCGTAAACCTTGAAGGTAATCTGTGCTTGCCGTCGCTAAGCCACCTTCGCCTTGAATAGGCTCAAGCAGTATCGCAACGATATTAGCATTCGCGGCAACCATCGCTTTGGCGGCATCCAGATCTTGATAAGGCACACGGATAAAGCCGGACACCAGTGGCGCAAAACCTAAATGAGCGGCAGCATTTCCTGTTGCCGTTAAGGTCGCCATAGTACGGCCGTGAAACGCCTTGGTCATAACAATGATCTGCGGCTCTGCAATGCCTTGGTCAAAACCGTATTTACGCGCGATTTTAATGGCGGCTTCATTTGCTTCAGCGCCGGAATTAGAGAAGAACACGTTATCCATACCCGAAATGCGCGTTAAGCGTTCAGCCAGCTCTTGCTGTCGGCCAATGCCGTACAAGTTAGAGGTGTGCACAAGATTGTCCGCTTGTTCGCGGATGGCTTGAGTCACGGCTGGGTGTGCATGACCTAGGCCACACACGGCGATACCGCTTAATGCATCCAGGTATTTTTTGCCATCAGTATCAAAGACCCAAGAGCCTTCACCTTTGACAAAAGTAACTGGAAGCCGACCATATGTGTTCATGATAGGCTGCATGGTCTTACTCCAAATTCTTTAAAATTAATATTTTATTGACTGCTGAAACGCAAAAAGGCGACATGGGTCGCCTTAAAATCAAGCAAGGATCATACGAAAGTATGTGGCCCCTGTAAATACATCCATTCTCTTTCTATCTAATTAGTGGCGCTTAAACCGCTGTTAATTTTGTTATAGTGATATTTTTAGAATATTTCCCGCGCAAAAGGCACGAATAATGGAAGCTTGGCAGTTTTGGATGGATCGTGGCGGTACCTTTACCGATATCGTGGCGAAGAAACCTGACGGTAGTTTAGTCACTCATAAGTTACTCTCGGAAAATCCTGCCCATTACCAAGATGCAGCTATTCAAGGCATTCGTGAATTACTCGGTTTACGTGCCGATCAAGCGTTACCGATCGAGATGATTGCTGAAGTTAAAATGGGCACCACCGTTGCAACGAATGCACTGTTAGAGCGTAAAGGTGAACCAACGTTATTAGTGACCAGTCATGGCTTGGGTGATGTATTAAAAATCGGGTATCAAACCCGCCCAGATATTTTTGCTTTAGACATTCATTTACCTGAGCAATTATATATCGGGGTTGAAGAGGCGAGTGAACGCTTACTGGCTGACGGAACGATTGATCGTGCGTTTGATGCAGCAGGCTTGGCGGTTCGTTTAATCGAGTGGCGTAAACAAGGCATTGAATCCATCGCGATTGCGTTTGCTCACGGTTATCGTTTCCCTGCACACGAAAAGGCGGCTGGACGACTAGCGCGAGAGCTGGGTTTTAAACAAGTCTCTCTGAGTCATGAAGTGAGCCCGTTAGTGAAGTTGGTGCCAAGGGGGGATACGACGGTAGTGGATGCGTATTTATCGCCGATTTTACGACGTTATGTCAAACAAGTAGATCATCAACTTTCGTCTCCTGAGCAGAAAGTGCCGTTGTATTTTATGCAATCAAATGGTGGATTAGTTGATGCGCATAAATTTCGTGGCAAAGATGCCATTTTATCCGGCCCTGCAGGTGGTGTGGTCGGCATGGTTGAAACGGCGAGTAATGATGGTTTCGATCGTATTATCGGTTTTGATATGGGCGGCACGTCTACCGATGTCGCGCATTTTAATGCTAGCCACCTTTCTTCAAATAAAGAGTCCTCTAATAAAAAATCTGCTACCGATAAAGAAAGTGGCATTCGTGAATACGAACGTGAGTTTGAAACTCAGGTCGCTGGGGTTCGCTTACGCGCCCCGATGATGAACATTCATACGGTGGCGGCGGGTGGTGGTTCGATCGTAAAGTTTTCAGATGGCCGTTTTCAAGTGGGCCCAGAAAGCGCGGGGGCTTTTCCTGGTCCGGCCTGTTATCGCAACGGCGGTCCTCTTACGATTACTGACTGTAACCTGCTATTGGGGAAGGTGAAGGCGGAATATTTTCCTGAATGCTTTGGTCCTAAACGTAATCAAGGTCTGGATTACGCAGGTGTCAAAAAACAGTTTTTCCAGTTAGCCGAAACGATTAATACTGAATCGGATATGCGTTATACCGCTGTAGAAATAGCCCAAGGATTTCTAACCATCGCCATTGAAAATATGGCCAATGCGGTGAAAAAAATATCGCTGCAACGAGGTTATGACGTCGGTAATTATGTACTCAATGCTTTCGGTGGGGCGGGTGCTCAACACGCGTGCTTAGTCGCGGAATCGTTAGGGATGAAACAAGTCTACTTACATCCTTTCGCGGGGGTTTTATCCGCTTATGGCATCGGCTTAGCGAATGAACGTTGGTTGGGTGAAGAGTCATTACAGTTAGAAGTGATTAATAGCTCTAAATCCTCTAGCTCTAAATCATCTGAATCTATAAATGCTTGTGCGGTATTGGATGAAATAGAATTACGCCAAATACGTTTACAGCAAAAGGCTAACACTTTAATCTCTAGAATCTCAAAAGCCAGTACTCAAAATAGCAATTCTTTAAAAAATATCCAAGACTTCTGGCGCATTCATATTAAATATAAAGGCACGGATACTCCGCTTTTATTAAGCCTGCCTAATAATCTAGATATGGCGAAAGTTGCTGAACAGTTTCATCAACTACACCAGCAAACTTTTGGCTTTTCTGATCCTGAGCGTACGCTTATATTGGAAGTTTTACAGCTAGAAAGAGTGGCTGGTGGTGATACACAAGAATATAAACAAGATCATTATTCGGGTGAGTTAAAAGCGATTGCCCACAGTGATATGAGCTGCGTTTTGAACAATAGTATAAAAGCGGAAAGCAAAACACTTCAAGTCCCTGTTTACCGGCGTGAACAACTTCCTAAAAATACTAAAATTAAAGGGCCTGCATTGATTGCAGAAAATAACTCGACGATTGTGATTGAGCCTAACTGGGTAGGAAAAGTTATTGAAAGCGGCGCGCTGGTTTTAACCTATCAAGACGAGGTTAGTCCAACAGAAAGTATTGAGTCCAAAAGCGCGGTGAGTGCTTCTCGCCCCGATGCCATTCAATTAGAGGTCTTCAATAACCTATTCATGTTTGTCGCCGAGCAAATGGGCTTTGTTCTAGAAAAAACAGCCGCTAGCGTGAACATTAAAGAACGCTTAGATTTTTCTTGTGCATTATTCGACAAAAACGGTGAGTTGGTGGCGAATGCACCGCATATTCCGGTGCATCTAGGCTCGATGAGCGAAAGTATTAAAGTCGTAATAAATAATAATCCAACTATGAAAGCAGGGGATGCCTTTGTTTTAAATACGCCCTATAACGGCGGTACTCATTTACCGGATATCACCATTGTTAAACCCGTCTTTATAAAGACAAGCGATGATAATCAAGTTGCGGATTTTTACGTTGCGGCCCGAGGCCATCACGCCGACGTTGGTGGCATCACTCCAGGGTCTATGCCTGCACGCAGCCAGCACATAAATGAAGAAGGTATTTTATTAGATAATTTATGCCTAGTAAAAGCAGGTGAATTTCAAGTAGATATGATCACCGCCGCCTTGTCTGATCATGAATTTCCGGCGCGTAATATCGAACAAAATATTGCTGATTTAAAAGCCCAGCTCGCTGCCTGCGAAAAGGGTGCGCAAGAGTTAGTGCGCCTGAGTCGACAATACGGTTTAAATACCCTGCATGCGTATATGGGTCATGTACAAGATAACGCCGAACTTACGCTAAAAGCATGTTTGAAAGAGTTAGCTTCGGGATCGTTTGAATACCCTATGGATGATGGTAGTTTAATCAAGGTTGCTATTACGATTGATAAGGACAGAGGTCACGCGAAAGTTGATTTTACCGGGACGTCTGCTCAGCATGCGGGTAATTTTAATGCCCCCACTTCAGTGACTAAAGCGGCTGTTTTATATGTATTTCGCTGTCTTGTGGCTAAGTCCATGCCGCTCAATGCGGGTTTTTTTCGCGCATTGGATATTATTGTTCCACAAGGTTCGATGCTCGCACCTCAATATCCTGCGGCGGTGGTTTCAGGCAATGTAGAAACGGCCCAGTACATTGTCGATGCCTTGTTAGGGGCATTGAGGATTATGGCGGCAAGCCAAGGCACCAATAATAATTTTACCTTTGGCGATGATGAGTTTCAGTATTACGAAACCCTTTGTGGTGGAGCGGGGGCGACGAATATCCATCAAGGTGCTTCGGGTGTGCACACTCATATGACCAATTCACGGCTAACCGATGTTGAAATATTAGAGCAGCGTTTTCCTGTCATGTTACAACACTTTGCGATCCGCCCATGTTCTGGGGGCTCTGGGGAATATAAAGGCGGTGATGGTATTGAACGGCATATGCGCTTTTTAAAACCGATGAGCGCGACCATTATTTCTGGTCATCGACAGGTGCCAACGTTTGGTATGGCAGGAGGGGGATTCGGCCAGGTAGGGATGAATTTTATTCAGCGTTTTGTACCCGATCCGCAGGGAATTGCCATTCTCGAAAAAAATCAGTTTAAGCTTGAATTTCTTAAAGGTTGCACCGATATACAGATGAATAAGGGCGACGTTTTTTGCATTCATACACCCGGTGGTGGTGGCTACGGCGTGCATTCAGCTCAGCCCGCGAGCAAAGCGCCCGGTAGCGATAACGATAGTGATAAAGATCGATAGCTTAAGTCAAAACAGCTATTAACCTAGTAAAACAGTCGGGAATTCAGTAGAATCCTCGCCAATAACAACATTCAATATAAGCAATTGAACGTTTAACGAATTTTTAGCATATAGAGTGAGGTAGCATTATGGATATTATGGACTCGATCAAAGAGCAAGTCGAAAGCAACGATATTTTGTTGTACATGAAAGGCTCACCCAATGCCCCTCAGTGTGGTTTTTCTGCACAAACCGTTCAGAATATTATGGAATGTGGTCAGAAGTTCGCTTATGTGGATATCTTATCAAACCCAGACATTCGCGCGAACTTGCCAAAGTACGCGAACTGGCCAACGTTCCCACAGCTTTGGGTGAAAGGCGAGTTAGTCGGCGGTTGTGACATCATCACTGAGATGCACGGTAAAGGTGAATTGAAGTCTTTATTGGATGAAGCTGCGCCTGCTGAGTAAGTTTAAAGGCTAGCCATGGGACTTAGGTCTCAAAAAGCCCATTAAAAAACCAGCTCTGACGAGAATCAGAGCTGGTTTTTTTATGCCTGAAGTAAGGGGGTGATTAAAAAGTAATGATTCTCAAATAATAATGGGAATACGAATAATAATTGTTTGATATTGATTCTCATTACTGTAGTATGCTGCTCAAATTACTTACAATTGAGTATCCCAAGATGAAGAATCTTTTTGTTATATCTTTGGCTGTATTATCGCTTAGTGTCCAAGCTGCAGATGAAGTGAATCACTCACTATCCGCCGTCACTATTATTGGTAATGAAGAACAGGCACAGCAAATTGCGGGTTCTGCTCATGTAATCGATGCACAAGAGTTGGCAAAGTTTGAATATACCGACATTCAAAAAATTCTAGCAAGTGTTCCTGGGGTATCTTTCCGCAACGAAGATGGTTATGGATTACGTCCAAATATTAGTATTCGCGGAACCCGTGATGATCGCTCTGGTAAAATCACGTTAATGGAAGACGGCGTCTTAATCGCTCCCGCACCTTATTCAGCTTCATCGGCGTATTATTTCCCAACGGCTGGCCGTATTAGTGGTATTGAAGTGATGAAGGGCTCATCGGCGATTAAGAACGGCCCTTATACTGTGGGTGGTGCGTTAAATTTATTAAGTACGCCTATTCCTGAAACGTTTTCGGGTAAAGCGAATATCGAATATGGCCAAGACAATATGTCTAGAACGTATGCGAACGTCGGTGATAGCCAGAAAAATTATGGCTGGTTGATCGAAGGACAAACGCATCGAGCCGATGGCTTTGATAGTATTCAAAATGCAGAGGATGAAACCGGCTTTGATAAAGACGATCTCATGGCGAAGTTTCGAGTCAATAGCGATCGCAGCGCCGATGTATATCATCAAGTAGATCTTAAATTACAGTATTCAACTGAGACTTCTGACCAGACATATGTAGGGTTAACAGAAGCTGATTTCAAAAAAGACGCACATTCACGTTATGGTCTTACACAGCAAGATCAAATGGATAATGAGCATAAAGAAATCACCTTGAGCCACCTAGTAGAGTTTGGCCAAACAACGATTACTACCACTGGTTATTTTATTGAGTTTGAACGTGATTGGTTCAAGGTTGATAAGATTGGTGCTTCGAACTCTGATCCGGACATTAGTGATAATGGGATTAATAATATCATTGATTGTGCGAATGGAGGTTCTTGCGGTCAGAATATAAGTACCCAAGCTGAAGCTATTGCTGTTTTAAAGGGTACTGCGGCAACTGACTTGAAAATTAAACACAATAATCGCAGTTATGAATCAAAAGGTATCCAGACTCGTATCATTCATCAATTGAGTACTGGTGATATTGAACATAAGATCGAATTGGGTGCCCGCTATCATGAAGATAAAGAAGATCGTTTGGAGCCAACAGAAACGTGGCAGCAAGATGTCAATGGCAACTTAACGTATGTTTCTACCGGTACGCCAAGTACTCGATTGACAAAAGCAACGGCATGGTCGGCGTATTTATCCGATGACATTCAGTTGGGTGACTGGGTTGTTAGCCCGGGTATTCGCTATGAAAGCTATGAAATCAAACGCGAGGGTAGCGATACTAATGTCACTGAGCAAAACGTTACGCTGCTGGGATTAGGAACAAGTTATCAAGTTAATAATCAAATTATTGTGTTTGCAGGACTGCATGAAGGCCATTCTCCTTCGCCAAACGATGGTATGAGTGACCCAGAAGAAGCGTTGAACTCTGAGTTAGGTTTACGTTTTAATTATCAAGGTTTATATGCAGAAACGACCGCGTTTTACAGCGATTACTCAAACTTGTTAGGTCAGTGTACTGCGTCAGGTGGTGCCGGTGATTGCGATGTAGGTGATGCGAGCAATGCCGGTGAAGCAACGGTACAAGGCTTAGAAGTTTTGGTTAATTACGATTACAGTATTAATCCAGTATTGTCTCTGCCTGTCGGCATTACTTACACGTACACTGATGCTACTTTTGATACGACCTTTAACGATGATGGCGTCTTCGGTAATGTTGAAAAAGGCGACAGTTTGCCTAATTTGGCTGATGAGCAAGTGCAATTACGTTTAGGTTTAAACCACTCATCGGGTTTCAGTACCGATATGAATGTTAACTATTACAGCGCAACCTGTGCAACCGCAGCGTGTAATGTTAATGAAAAAATTGATGCTTATACGGTCGTTGACTTAGCGGGTCGTTATCAAATAAATACACATACTCGCGTGTATGCTGCGGTTGAGAATGTATTTGATAGTGAAGACGTTGTTGCTCGAGCGCCTAAAAATGGCGCCCGTGCTCAAAAGCCTTTAACGGCTCTAGTGGGTGTTGGATTCAACTTTTAGTTTTAAATATCGTTAAAAGCCCAGCTCTCTTTAATTAATGTTAAAGAGTGCTGGGTTTTTTTTTGGCTTATTATTGTTAGTAATCTAGGTTACACTTCGAACATTCAGCAAATAAATGTTTCTCATTTCCAGGCCTTATATGAATATTGATCGCGTTGATCTTAATTTAATGGTTTACCTAGACGTTCTCTTACGGGAGGGCAGTGTGACAAAGTCTGCTCAGCAGTTGGGCATTACTCAGCCAGCTATGAGCAATGGTCTTAAGCGTTTACGTGATTTATTCAATGACCCTCTTTTGGTTCGGACTAGCGAAGGGATGACACCGACGGAGCGAGCCTTGGAATTACAGCCCTTGATTCGTAAAGCGTTGAATGAATTGGAGGCCGCTTTACAAACTCAAGGCGAGTTTGATGCCAGTTCAAGTCATCGAGTTTTCCGTATTATGGTGAGTGATTATGCTGAGTCGACTCTTGTTCCTGAGTTGGTAAAGCGGTTGCGCGAAGAAGCACCGAGTGTAATTTTAGATGTGTTAACCCCCTCTGATGTAACCTTTAAAGATGTAGAAGCGGGCAAGGTGGATATGGCGATCAACCGCTTTGATGAAATGCCGCAGTCGTTTCATCAAATGACGCTATGGGAAGATGATTTTGTGTGTTTGGTGAATCCCGACCATCCCAGTGCGGGTATGTTTGATTTAAGCGCTTATCTTGAAAGTATGCATATTTGGGTCAGTAAAACAGGTATGGGTGCTGGCGTTGGTATGGACCCGGAAAAGATAATTCGCTTAGGCTGGGTTGATAATGCGTTAAGCAAGTTGGGTCATAAAAGAAAAATTTCAGTGTTCACAAGGCATTATCAGATGCCCGCATTGCTCGCGTTAAATAATGATCTGGTGGCTACTTTGCCAAGAAAAGTAGCCGAAATGCAAGCTGAGACATCACGCCTATTAGTCAAAGAGCCTCCTTTTAGCGTTCCTGCCTTTGAGCTTAAAATGGCTTGGTCACCTCTGGTTCAGCACCATCAAGCACATAAATGGTTACGCCGTTTAATTGTAGATGTTGCACAACAATGCAGTGCTGGTTAATTTTGCCAATTAGGTGTTACTCAATATGCTAGCAGGTTTATTCGCCCAGCTGGCTTAATTCTAAGGTTAAACGCTGTTGTTGATTGGGCGCTAATACTTTGTGATCGGTCATTACATTCGCGGTTTCGATACACAGCATGCGCTGATAATCTTCTGGCTGGAATTGGCTTAGTTGTTTGCTTTTGTTAATCCACGGGTTCCAAATGACGGCACTTTGACTCTGAGTATTTTTTAACAGTAATTGCTGCTTGGGTGATTCAATCCTGAGTTCATATTGTGGAACTGTATTGGGTTTAGTCGTAAAAAAATAGAGCCTATCGGTTTCTTCGCTAAAGCCAATTCTTCCTATTTGTGTTTTCTCTTTCCAGTTATCCAATGCATCGATATACCGAGTATTATGGGCGTTGTGAATATAGGTCTTAGCAATGTCTGTGGTCGGTAAGTAAGTATGTAATGCTTGGCTAATGGCGAATGCTTTACTGCCCGTATTAGTCGTTGTTAGTGCAACTTCGAGCTTTTTGGAAAAAGAAAAACGTGCTTCTAGAGTGAACTCAAAAGGCCAGAGAGCTTTGCTTTTTTCATTACTGGTTAATGCTAATACAAGATCGACTTGGTGGCCGCTCTCGTTAATTGAAACAACTTGCCAAGGCAGCGAGCGTACAAAACCATGAGCATTGGCGGGTTTTTGAATTTGATCTTGTATCGCCTCAGGGTTTTGATCAAGGTTACCAAACCACGGCCAGCAAATAGGAATACCTCCGCGTAATGATTTTCCTTTTAGGTATTCAGCCGTATCACTTAACCAGAGTAAGTTATTGGTGCGCTCGATAGGCGTGAACTCAATCAGCTGTGCCCCTTGCAATAATAAGGTTGCCGTAAATAGTGGGTGCTCAATTTTAATCGCTTCCAGCTGACCGATGAGTATCTGCTGGCAAAAAATATGGCTCATTAATATTGTCCTACTTTATAATCATTTCGCTAATGGCGTAATATAGCGGAATTTTATCTGTTTAATAAATAGAATGTGAATAATCTGATTGTGGATAAATCGAGTGTGAATAAAAAAGAGTTGTTACAACAGTTACTCAGTCATTTACAGCAAGAGATTGATGCAACGTTAAATGCGGTGAATGAAGCCCATGCCTTAGCATCTCATGAGCAAAGTAAGCCAGAGAACCAGTATGATACCTTGGCACTTGAAGCCGCTTATCTCGCTCATGGGCAATCGGGACGTATCGCGGAACTGCAGCGTCAGTTTATGTTATTAGATCATTTTGAGTTTTCTGATTGTAATGATAATAGTCGCATTGCGGTGGGTGCTTTAATGCGTATTGAAGAGGCGGGTTGTGATGACCATAAACAACAATGGCTTTGGTTGTTACCCGTAGCGGGTGGGGTGCTGCTTAAATTCGAGAATAAGAATAAGAATAAGAATAAGCGTAAAGATAATGATGATGAAAATATAGCCATCAGAACGATTACTGCTGAAGCACCTTTAGCGAAAACGTTAGTCGGCCGCTATGTCGGTGATGAGGTCGTATTAAGCCTTGGGCATACAAAAAAGCAGTTCGAGATTATCGAACTGCTTTAGTATTTTTAGCTAATGACTTTTTATTGACTGATCAGTACTACTTAAACATATCAGCAAAGCTATCTTCAGGGTCGCCTTTAAGGTCTTTTAGTGGCCAGCCACCCAGTTCTTTCCAGCGGTTAACAATAAAGCAAAAGAGCTCCGCAGTTTTCCAGGTATCATACGCCGCAGAGTGAGCTTCTTTATTATCAAAGTCGATTTCGGCCGTAATACAAGACTTGGCTAATACTGTTTGGCCTAAGCCGAGAGCGCTTAAGCTTGCGGTATCAAAACTTGAAAAAGGGTGGAACGGATCACGTTTGATCTCAGTTCGCTCAATCGCTGCCTTAACAAAACCGTGATCGAAGTGAGCGTTATGGCCGACTAGAACTGCACGGTTACAACCGGTTGATTTAACTTCTTTACGCACCAATTGCAGCATTTTGTTCATGGCGTCTTCTTCACTGACCGCACCGCGTTCAGGATCAAAAGGATCGATGCCGGTGAAATCCAGAGCTTCCTGTTCAAGATTGGCCCCTGCGAACGGTATTACATTCGCATCAATGGCTTCGTGTGGATATAACCAGCCATCCTCATCCATGCGCAGTGTTACTACCGCTATCTCTAGCAAGGCATCTGTTTGGCAATTAAAACCACCGGTTTCTACATCAACAACCACAGGTAAAAACCCACGGAAACGTTGTGACATTAGTGATTTATCTTTTTTCTCAGCCACGGAATATTCCTTAAGCGATTAACGACGCGCGAATAAATTCGCGCGATTAAGTATGGGTATAAATTATTTAGCAGCGTCTATTTTTCTACTTGCCAGCGAATGGTTTCACCCGCCTTGATAGGGACGATGACATCACCGGCGAACACCATTTCACTCGGAACTGTCCAGTCTTTTCTATTAAGGGTAATCGTATCGCTATTTCTGGGTAAGTTATAGAAGTCTGGACCAAAGTGACTGGCAAAACCTTCTAATTTATCCAAAGCGCCTAAATCTTCGAAGATTTCGGCATACAATTCAATCGCCGCATAGGCACTGAAGCAACCCGCACAGCCACATGCAGATTCTTTAGCGCCTTTTCCATGAGGGGCAGAATCAGTCCCTAAAAAGAATTTAGGGTTGCCACTGGTTGCGACTTGTTGCAGCTTTTGTTGATGAATATTGCGCTTTAATATGGGTAAGCAGTAAAAGTGCGGCTTAATACCACCGACTAACATGTGGTTTCGGTTGTAGGCTAAGTGCTGAACGGTAATGGTTGCGGCTACATTAGGCCCTGCTTGTTCAACAAACTCTGCGGCTTCTTTTGTTGTAATGTGCTCAAACACAATTTTAAGATCAGGGTGACGCGCCAACGTTGGTTTCATGACTTCATCAATAAAGAGTTTCTCACGATCGAATACATCGATATCATCGTGAGTGACTTCACCATGTATAAGAAGCGGCATTTCGTTTTCGGCTAAGGCTTCTAACACAGGGTCTAGTTTTGCTAAATTAGTGACACCCGAATCGGAATTAGTGGTTGCACCTGCGGGATAAAGTTTGGCAGCAACGATGTTTGAGCTGAGTTTTGCCGCGTGAATCATGTCGGGTGTCGTTCGGTCAGTAAGGTAAAGCACCATCAAGGGTTCAAAGTTACTGCCTGCAGGGCGTTGAGCCAAAATACGTTGGCGATACTCTAATGCTTGGCGTGCATACATAATAGGTGGCTGCAAATTAGGCATGATGATCGCGCGGCCCATGTAAGCCGCCGTCGCGGGAACGGTATACTCCAACGCTTCACCATCACGCAGGTGAAGGTGCCAATCGTCTGGGCGGGTAATGGTGAGTTGTTGTGACATGTATTAACCTTAACTAAACTTGTAAATATTTAATGTGATTATACCTCAAGTTCCTTAACTTAATGAAGTTTTGGTCGATAACATATTGAGTTTAAATTTTGTGGTGATCTGTTGAGATGTCTATTTATTATGCGTGATCATGCGCTTCATTCGTTCGCAATCCGTCTAATGGTCTTCATTGGATTAGCTTTTATATCCATAACGTCCTTTGCACTGGAATACGGTGGTGGGATTGAAGATACTGAGTGGAAGGTTTCAGGATCCATTTTTGAATGTCGATTTGAGCAAGTCTTGCCGAAGTATGGCAATGGGGTGTTCTATCATCATTCGGGTGAAGATATTGTTTTTCAGCTAGAGACCCGTAAAAATTTGATGAAGGCGGGTAAAGCGAGTATTTCTATTACGCCTGCTCCTTGGCACCCTAGTAAAAAGTCTGAGCATTTGGGGTTTGCGGATTTGGTTGATGGTCGGCCTAACTTGCAGTTAGATTCTGAGCGAAGTAATCAGTTTCTGCATGCTTTATTAGAGGGCAGACAGCCAGTTGTTACTCGACGAACGTATTACGATGAGTCTAAAATCATAAAAATTCATTTGTCGGCGATTCGTTTTAAAGACTTTTATAGTAACTATTTGAAATGTGTTGATCAGCTCTTGCCAATGAATTTCTCCCAGGTAGCGAGAAATAAAATCTATTTTGGTGGTGGCAAAGAAGAGTTAAGTCCTAAGGATCAAGACTTGTTGGATCGTGTTATATTTTATATGAAAAACGATCCTAGGGTATTCGCTGTTTATATAGATGGTCATTCTGATAATAGAGGAAGGCGATACGATAATCGTCAGTTGTCGAAAAGGCGAGCAGAGTCAGTAGAGCGCTACTTCATTAAGCAGGGAATAAGTACGGACATGGTGACACTTCGGTTTCATGGGCAACGGTATCCTATTGCCTCGAACAACACATTAGCGGGAAGGGCTAAGAATCGAAGGGTAACGGTTCGCCTAGAACAACGTGAAGATATGGATATTCCTCCTGAGTTGCTGTTTGTGGTGCCTGATTAGAATCGGGTCTAGTTAAAAGACAAATTGTCGTTTGGTTTAATCACTCAGACTGACTTGTATCTTCCAAAATCTCATCTATTCTCCCGTTTCTGAGCCAATTCGTACGATAATTAAGCGATTTGAACGGTTGTTGCATTCATATCAATGTTTTGTAAGATATTTGCAGGAATCGGTTGACGGGGCCGTGGATAAGCGTATTATTCGCCGCCTGCTCAG
>JBNMOT010000029.1:0-28410 GCA_051275515.1 Oleispira sp.
TTATTTTTTTCCTTACACAACTTAAAATTTATTATCATTAATAGTACTTCATTATTAACGCCTAAATATGTTGCTAAAATAGCGACATTCATCCGCTATAAAGTGCTAATTCGTGAAAGCGGGTATTTTATAACTGCCGTAGTATCGTCATCTAGGTTGTCGACAGCCATAAATAAATATAAGAATGATATTAATGAGGTTGAACAAGTGAATAAATCTTTTCTAAAAAAACTCTCTATCGGTACGGGTGTACTACTCGTTTCCATGAACGCCTTAAGTTGGACACCGAGTCCAGCTCCTACTCCTGATCCGACACCTGATCCGACACCCTGCCAAGGTGACTGTAACTTCACACGAGGCCCAAACCCGACAGTGTCTTCTGTGGAAGCGTCTGCTGGCCCCTACTCAGTTGGAACGCAAAGTATTGCAAGATCAGTCAGTGGCTTTGGCGGCGGCACCATCCACTACCCCACGAACACCTCAGGTAAGATGGGCGCCATTGCAATAGCACCAGGATTCTTAGCGCCGGAATCGTCCATCATATGGTGGGGGCCTAAACTGGCATCCCATGGATTTGTTGTAGTCACGATTGCAACCAATTCAGTATTTGACCAACCAAACAGCCGTGAAACGCAGATAGGCGCTGCTTTGGACTATGTGATAAGCCAAAGCAATGACAATAACAGCGCCATTTCAGGCATGGTTGATAGTACTCGTGTTGGCGCAATGGGCTGGTCAATGGGCGGGGGGGGTGCACTTAGACTCGCCTCTGGAGATCGACTTAGCGCAGCCATTCCATTGGCACCCTGGCACCAAGGTGATAACAGCTTCAACCAGCTGGAGACACCTACGCTTATTATTGCCTGTGAAAATGATAATGTAGCGCCGGTAGATCGCCATGCGTCTGCATTCTATAATGCTATTCCTAGTACGACAGACAAGGCCTTATTAGAAATTGATAGCGGCGCTCATTCTTGTGCAAATGGCGAGGGTACTAATGACGGAGTGCTGGGTAAGTATGGCGTATCATGGATGAAGCGCTTTATCGATAATGATTTACGTTATGATCAGTTCTTGTGCGGCCCAGATCATGCTGCAGATAGTGCGGTGTCAGAATATCAAGGAACCTGTGATGACTAAAGTCTATTGATAATATTAAAGCAAACAATAACAAGACCGAACAATCGGTCTTGTTATTTAACAATATATATAAAACGGCAAGAATAAAAATACAAATAAAAATAAAAATAAAAATAAAAATAAAAATAAAAATAAAAAAGTGGACAGATTATGACGGTACTGAATCCGATCAATCGAAAGCTGTTTATTTGGGTAAACCAAATGCTGTATCTTGGCATCAGTCCAGTTCCCTATCGGGAGCATGCGATTGTATCCGACAAGTTGATCATTAGCCTAAAAGGCGCCATGGAAATCACCTTGGACAACGGTGATAAAATCACATCGCGTACGTGTTTGCTGCAAGCAGGTATCAACTTCGAAAAAGCGAATATTGATACCAATAATGCCGTTATGGCGATTTATTTTATCGCACCTATTACGCAAGATTATTGTGCACTCGAAAGTATTATGTCTTACGCTAGAAATGGTGTGCATTACGATCATCCTGAAGAAGACTTTTTAATAGACTCTTTATTAGAAATACGCAACACTTCAATAAAGCCAGAAGAAGCTTTTACAATGTTGAGGAAATTAATCGTTCAACCTCATCTTGAGAATCACCAATTCAGAGAGTTTGACGAACGAATCATTGAGGTAATTAAGCAAATTAAAATCACTGTCAGCGAAAATATTAGCCTCAAAAAATTTGCCGAAGATGTGTATTTGTCTGAATCTCGATTAGAAAAACTATTTAAAGATCAAATAGGGATACCCATCACGAAATACCGTCTCAAATATCGTGTTTATATTGGTATTATTCATCTTGCCTTAGGTCAATCGATTACCAACGCGGCTCTTGCGGCGGGATTCGCCAGTTCGTCACACTTTTCTAAATCTTTCAGGGCCATCAACGGAATTCCACCGTCAGCAACTTTTTTAAAACCTCCGTATTTACATATACTACTTGCGGATGAGGTACTTAAAAAAATATACCTATCTGATAAAAAAATATCTGACAATAAAAACAAAACGCCAAAAAGAATTCAACTAGGAGAATATGATGAATACATCATTACTAACAAAGATTAGTCCAGTATCAATAGCCATAACATTGGCAGTCATTGCCTCACTCTGTTTAGTATTCTTTAGTGCTGGCAATGATAAAGATATCGTAAAAATACATACTGTTGATGACGACAGTACAAATACTCTGACAACAAAAATAGCGACTAATAAAAAAACAGTCGCAACACAATGGCAATGGGAAGAACAGCCTAATACGCCTATAAAGAAACCCACCGCCGCATTTACAGAAGCGTCTGTCTACCGTGCATTAAAGAGTGTGAGATTAGATAACCAAAACAATGTTATTGTTGATCACGAAGCGCTCATTGCATTGAATGCGGCTCTTGATGACAGCCGCCTGCAATTAGACGAGCAAGCATTAGGCGAACTTCAAATGATTATTAAACAAGGTTTACCAGGCACGGCTGGCGACGACGTTGCTAAAATAGTTACTGATTATTACAACTACCTTAAAGCCAGTAAAGAATTTAATGCGATATACGAGGCTGATTCGTCTAACCCAGATTTTCCTCACTCAGAGGCCATTGAAATCAGCACCGAAGAATACAAAGAAAATTATCGTGAACTTATGTCACTACGAGAGTTGTATCTTGGTAGTGAAACTGCCAGTAAGTTGTTTTCTACTTCCGACGCGAATGCAAATTATATGTTCGACATGCTCAAAATCGAACAGGATACCGACCTCTCTGACCAAGAGAAAAAAATAAGACGCAAAGAGATAATGGAGACTCACGCCGAACAGACTGTTGATGTCCGTAACTGGAACAAGCGACACAGTGATTTTTTAACCGCAAAGCAAACCATACTCAACGCCTCGATCAGCGAACAGCAAAAGCAAGCACAACTCACCGAGCTAATGCATCAACGTTTCAACCTAGAAGAACTGGCTAAGATACGCCACCTGCAACTTGATCAACCTTAATCGAGTATCAGGGCTATGCTTGATAGCCTTCGTTTATACGACCGTCACCTTGTGGTCGATACACGGTGACTTACCGTCTACGTTAACCCACGAACAGACGGATGACTGGCAGCAACCGATCGCGGCGAATACTCTATTCCCCAGCGCAATATCCGCACAACAATGGCACTTCGATTATGAATCAACAGAAAACATACTCGCAAATGTAGAAGTGAGTAACACAGGAGAGCTATTAATTAATCCTGAGTTACTCTGTATATTAACAAAAGTAATCGATTCTTTACCACCAGACATGAGTGACCAAGTATTACAGCGTATTGGCTTGTTAATCTCTAAAAGTTTCTCCCATCGACCCCACACAGCTAAAACACTAACCGACGTATTAATAAACTTTTACCACCTAAGCTACGCTGAAAATAAAGTCCACACAGTCGAAAAAAATACGCAGAGTACTCGCGAAAAGTTAAAATTTTTTTTGACAAAAGAGGCGCGAAAGAATTATTATTTAGGTAAAGATGTCGCCAGCAAATTATTCAGCAATCAACAAGACATCACTCGCTACCTGCTCGAACGAAAAATCATTAAAGAAAACGCTGCGTTAAGCACGCAACAAAAAAAGCAACAACTTGATGCCCTTTCAAAACCCATGATCAATACTGTGAAGAGGACGTAGAGAATGCGCAGCAGCTCGCTATCACCTACCCTACTAGTTTTGCTATCAACCTTATCGGGGCTATTGCTATCCATTCCTTTTCTTAGCCCACAGCATTACGCAATCGCATGGGTGGGGTTTATTCCTTTATTAATTGCCATTGAGAGTGCTGGCATTTTAAAAAGCTATTATTTAGGGGTAATAACAGGCTTGGCTTTTTCTATTAGTGCGGGTTATTGGATAATTGATTTTTTAATGCTCTCGAAAGGATACGGAATTATTGTAAGCACATTATTTGCCTCAATTTTCTGGCTGTATTGCGCTCAACTTTTCGGTTTAATAACACTCTTATTTAATACGATCAAACAGCACATTAACGTGCATGAATATCTATTATTTCCACTGGTCGTTGTATCAATATTCGCCGCATACCCAATGATTTTCACCTCTCACCTGGGTGAAAGCCAAAGTCATTTTTTAATCGCAATACAAGCGACTGAGTTTGTAGGCGTGTATGGTTTGGATGGCATTATTGCCTTAGCCAATATTATTATTTTTCGATTTTCTCTGCAATTTTTAATACTACAATCGTCATCCTCTAGCCCTTTAAAAGCTCATCAGAACAAATGGCCCTTAAAAGTGTCTCTGCTATTGCTAACCTCGTGGTTTTATTATGGCTGGTCTTCTAATCTGGTATGGGAAGAAAAAATAGCACAGTGGGACACCTTACGCATTGGCTTAGTACAGCCAAACGAAATACCCAGTCTAGAAAAACAAGTGCTCACCCCAGGTTACAGTCGCGCCTTTCCACCCGAAATGGCGATGACTCAGCGTTTAGCCAGCACTGGGGCTGAAATTGTTATTTGGCCCGAAGCAAAATATAAAGCGTACCTCGACCAACCACCCATTGCCGACGCTTATCGCAGTGAAATTAATGCACTCAACATAGACTTAATCTTTCAGGATATTAAACAAACCCAAAAGGCTTTAGGTTCGCCCATAAAACAACAATACAATACCGCTGTTATGCTTTCAAAACAGGGACAGATGATTGGCCAGTATCAAAAAATGAAACGTATTGCGTTTGGTGAATACGTTCCTTTCGCCAGTGACATCCCTATTCTAAAACATGGGGTTGAAGCTTTCTTTGGCTCGTTTCTTAACGAAATGGAAAAAGGTGTTTCACATCAAGTCTTTAGTAGTGAACTAAAAAATAGTATATCAAAAGAAAACACACTTAATATTATTCCACTGATTTGCTACGAAACCATGTTTCCAAAGTTTGTTGCATCCGCAGTATCAGACGCCATTACAAAAGTACCAACCGCAGATCTTTTAATAGCCTTATCCAGTGACGGTTGGTTTGGCTCTACCCATCAACCGTATCAACATATTAACACCTCAATACTGCGTGCAGTAGAGAACAGACTGCCATTGGTGCATGCCTTAAACAATGGACCATCGATTGTGGCAATGCCGAACGGCAAGGTTATTTTTCAGAGCGAAATGAATCAAGCAGGCGGATACATAGTTGATGTTCCTTACGGGAAAAAATCTCGGGGTAGCTTTTTCAGCCACTACCCACTTTTATTTATCTACAGTGTTTATGCTTTGCTGTTGTTTATCTGCTTATGGGCCGTATTAAAAAATCGCGAAAAAGGGTTAATTATTTCTGCGCACTCACACCCATAAGATGTTCAACTTTTTTCACGTTTTTAAACCCCGCCGCTTTAAGCCTGCGAATTACACCATCGACAAAACTACTGCCTGTTTTTATAACGTGAGGATTACCCGTGTAATGGAACAGTCTGCCGCCGTGACGTAATACTCGATAAATCTCACGATAGAACTCTTCACTGTAAAGCTCACCCGCAAGAGAGAAGCGGGGTGGATCATGCACCACCGCATCGAAAGACGTCGCAGACATAGTCTGAATCAAGGTATAACTGCTGCCCTGCTTCTGCACGATGCCTTCATTGCCTAAGTCCTGTGACCAAGGGTTCTGTGCGCGCAACCCCATCACTTCAGGGCTCAACTCAATAGTCAGTACCTCACTAGCACCTAATCGATGAGCGGCAATGGCCGCATAGCCAAGTCCGCTGCAACAATCCAGAACCTTATCGCCCTTACTCACGGCCTGTTTAGCCATCTCTGAAGCACTGGTGAAAGGATCGGTACCCTTCGAGATGTGCATCTTAACACCGCTAATTTCTAACAGCGGTGCGCCCTGAGTCGGTGCAAGCTTGTAATAACCGACACTGCGATCTTCCAGCGGGTCCATATCGCCCTCTTGGCACAGGTAGATTCTACCGGTTTTCTTAACGATCTTTTTGAGTTCAGCAATGCTCAGCTGATTGTCCTCATCAAGCATCAGGCCTTCGCTATTGACGGAAAAATCCTGCTCGGTAATATTTAGATCGGTCGAGAGACGAACGCTGGCAAGCTTTTGGGCGATAGCAGCCAAGGCCAGTGAAGCATTGTCTGAATGAAGATAGTAGCTGGGCATAATGTGAGGTAACTGGTTAGAAATTATAGAGGCACTATAACATCACCCGCGGTGACTCGTTCAACAATCAGTGATAATGACCGTAGCGTAAAGAATACACGTTAATCAACACGCCTTAGATATCGAGCTGCATGATCCGCGGTCGGTAACGAGCAATAATCATACTGACCAAATAAACGATAACGATTGAAAGCAATACGATCGTATAGCCAATTACGGATAAACCTCGGAATAAGTCGAAAAATGAGCACCACTTGCCAAGGGTAGCCCAGCTTTGCGATCACCTGAAAAAAGGCATCACTTTGCTGATAACACGTATCGCCCTCTACATAAACCATTGAGTCATACACATCCGTCGCTAAGCCAAAATGCTTTAATATCGCCTGACCTTCGTCAGATTGAACGCTGCACAATTTAAAGAGGTGTTTCTTATCATGCTTAATAATGAAATTACTCCAAGCATTACAGAGCTTGCAGACACCATCAAATAAGATGATACGATCTGTACGGGTAATATTAGGAGGTAAAATAATGGCAGTCATAGGCGATCACCGCTTCATTCTAAATGGATTAATAATAAGCCGATGGCTTGTTGAAAACTACTAGAGTCTCACTTCCATTTTATAATAAGAAATGCCCGACTGAATAAACTTATCCCCCTGCACCTCCATACCAAACTTCTTATAAAAACCGACCGCCGTTGAGCGCGCATTGCACCAAAAAGTTTCGACATCGGCTTGTATAATCTCACCCACAATATGGCTAATAAGTTGAGTGCCCGCGCCACGCCCTTGAAATTCCTCTAAGGTCGCAAACTTTCTGAGCCGAGCAATACGATCATTAATAAAAGTTGATGCGACACAGACCAGATCATTATTTAAGAAAACGCCATAATGGATGGATGATTCATCGCCCTCAACAGTACAAAATGAAAGCGATTTTTCTGGCCACAAAACACAATGCCTTACCGGCAATGCCTCATCCAGTGTGATTATTCGAATATCCATCATTTACAGACCCATGAGCCCTTTAAGAGCGGCTAGATTAAGTACGCATTCATATCGGTGTTATTATAATATCTTGTAAAATCCAGACAACTATTTAAAAGTGAATTATATTATGAGATAACGAGGTTCTAGATGCCGTCGCCCCTTTAAACAACATAAAGAAGTTTATCCCTAGAAAATCATATAATCATGACTTATAAATTTTCGAATACCATTACTATATTTAGTTTTAATTTCTTTATATTCTATGGACCTACAGTAAAATAGTTCTCCCGTTAGTACATGAAAATCACAATTTATTGATTTCTAAAGCGACCCCACCTGAAATTAAATGGTAATACGGGTTATAGGCATTTTTTGGAATTTGACGAGTTGCATATTTAAGCTTAGTTGGGATGAAGTTTTTGAGTAAAGGATGGACAGCTAAGATTTAGTTAGATTTTAGTGTGTATTTTATCGGGGTATTTGTCTGAATAATGATGCAATAAGCCTATGAATCTGTTGCCTTACGCTTCATGATTTTCCGTAGCGCAATAAAAAATCACTATCATGTAATTCGAAGCCACACTCTTTTAACCAGTTAGTAGCCTCGCTTATGTTTGAAAATACTAACCGTTCGTAATTTCCCTCCGTTTGAGGAATAATTTTTTCTAACTGCATCCTCTTAACAGCATTAACTGAATAAACATGACAATCTTTAATACAACCATTATCTTTAAACCACTGACAATGTTTGATTACATGGGGCTCAATATCCGGCACCCCGAGCTCCCAAGCCTCGAAAATTGATAAGATAGCCCATTCTCCCGATATCAGAGGTTGAACGATTTTTTTAAAATCTTCAATATAAGCCAGTGTAGCTTCTTCATTCCATGATCCCTCAAACCATTGCAGGACTACTTTATTATTAACCTCTAATGTCCATTGACCATGGATATTCAATATTTATCTCCTAAAATCTTACGTTCTAGTTCTCACTATCCTTACTAACATTATAGATAATCTAATGATAAATGACCACCTGTCTTATTCAATATAGTTTTTACCATGACACCCGTTTCACCTTAGGCTGAAAAGCATACACCGCAATAACTAATAAATTTCTGCACGCAATCACACCTTCATAGCCCACGCTATAAACAGTCATATCAAATATTTCCTTTGTGGATTCCAATAACTCTCATGCTTTTAATGTTAAGGCGGGGTAGGTAGGTGTTCACTTTAAACCTTATTCATTGAACGACCCATACTGTTTGCTTTTATTATGAATTAATAACGTTAAACACAGCACTTGCTCTGGCGATGCGTTTTGAATCGACAACGAAATAACTATTGGCAAAGGCCATGTTTCTACCGACCTTTTGCACATCGACTGATATTTCAATCCAGTCGCCTAAGGTTACCGACCCTGCGTAATCTATATTGAGACTTGCGGTAACCATAGGCACAGGCTCTTTGCCCTGAAAAGCCGCATTATAGCCCAATGCAATATCTGCAAGGCTGCTAAGCACACCACCATGAACCAGATCTCTGGCATTGCAGTGTTTCTTCTCGGCTCTAAGCCCAATTAATAACCCCGTTGCTGTTTTCTTATTATAAATTGGGCCTAATAAATCTAAGAAAGGGCTACTTCTAAATATGGGTTCAAATCCTTCTGGCACGTCATTCATAACTTATCCTTGATTTTAATAGCGATGAATTAACCATATGGGCTTTGGTTATTTTTTAACAATTCCTTATTTTTATAGCGATGTATTCGTAAGGGTGATTTTTCACGGATCACCTAAAGTTTAAAACATTAGCTCCTATCGATCATAATATGGCTATCGTTAGTCTCTTAATTGTTATACACGGCGTTACGGTCAGCGCTTTCGGGTAATGCCTAAAGTGTGCCGTCTATAATTGCATCAATATTTAAACCGCGTTCAATGATTGATCTTTTAACCTGAGGAATTTTTTTAGCCAGCTGATGAGGTTCACTATGACTGCATTCTTTGAACACGGTTAGCAGTGCGTATTTTAATTGCTTTATTTCAGCGCGAAGCTGTTGAATTTCTTCTTCTGTCGTCATTTTTTACGCCTTCTTGCTGTATTAATTTATATGCCATTGAGTACTTCGGTCATGATAACGCTGTTCACTCTTTATATGCAGTCTTATTAGTCTGCGTATTGTTCTGAGTTCGATAAACTGAAACGGATATCAAATTAACGGGCTGTAAAATAAGTCCTCTCTATCATATACGTTGTCGGGTAGTATGATATTGAACTCAATATTCAGATGCTATTACAAGGACACTCAATGACCATGATGCAAAAAGTCTATTGGCTTATCGCCAGTATCGGCAATTCCTTGGCGCTGTATTTATTCAGTCAGGACGTTAGTGTTAATAATGGACTGTTATTGCTAACCACCATGGCTTATACCGTCATTGGTTTTTACGATATCTACTTTAGTCGTCACAGCCTTAATCGTTTGTACCCTGTGGTTGCCTACATTCGATATTTTCTTGAGTCTTATCGGGTCGAGATTCAGCAGTATTTTATTGCCAACGATACCGAAGAAAACCCATTTAATCGTGAGCAACGTACCCTGGTATATCAGCGTGCTAAAAACATCAGCGATACCATTGCCTTTGGTACACAGCGTAATTTACTGGAAGAAAACTATTTAAGTTTGTGGCATTCGTTACAGCCTAAAGTTGTTAAAGAGGATGTTAAATCCGTGATGATTGGGGGTCCGGATTGCCGCCAGCCCTATGGCGCGTCTTATTTAAATATTTCTGCAATGAGTTTTGGTTCTTTAAGTGCAAATGCTATTGAGGCACTTAACTTAGGCGCGCAAAAAGCCGGTTGTTATCACAATACTGGGGAAGGCGGCGTGAGCCCTTATCATCTAAAACATGGCGGTGATCTTGTTTGGCAGATCGGTACTGGGTTATTTGGCTGTCGTACCAAAGAGGGCGATTTTTGTCCTGATTTATTTCGCCAGACGGCAACGAAGCCTTCTATCAAAATGATTGAAATTAAGTTGTCGCAAGGGGCAAAGCCCGGCCATGGTGGTGTATTACCCATGGCTAAGATTACCCGTGAAATTGCTGAAATTCGCCAAGTTAAAATGACGGAAGATTGTGTGTCTCCCGCGGTCAATCCTGAGTGCCGCACCCCCTTTGCTTTATTGTCCTTTATCACCCGTTTAAGGGATTTAAGTGATGGCAAACCCGTAGGCATTAAATTATGCATTGGTAATCCCGCCGAATTTTTAAGTGTGTGTAAGGCCATGATCGAGACGGGCATTACCCCCGACTTTATTACGGTAGACGGTGCCGAGGGCGGCACTGGAGCAGCACCTGTAGAGTTTAGTAATCGCTTAGGCATGATGTGTATGGAAGCCGTTTATTTTGTACACAATGCTCTGCTGGGTGCAGGGGTCAGAGATAAAATTCGTATTATTGCTTCTGGCAAAACCGCATCGAGTTTTGATTTGCTGTCTAAGATTGCCGTGGGAGCTGACGTGGTAAACGCAGCACGAACCATGATGTTTGCCATTGGCTGTGTGCAATCCCGTCACTGCAATAACAATAAGTGCCCTACCGGTGTTGCAACGCAAGATCCTGCCCGAGGTAAAGCGATTAATGTGCTGGATAAAAGTAAGCGCGTCTGCAATTTTCATCGCAATACGTTAAAAAGTTTCTATGAACTGGTCGGCAGCATGGGGCTTGATGATCCGGCGGAGTTAATGCCCCAGATGATTAAGCGCAGAACCTCAAATGGTTTATTAATGCCTGTGGCCAGTTTTGTAGAGCCATTAATAGCGAACGAGCTGATTAATAACCCAGAGGCTTCTGAACCTTGGCAGCACTGGTGGGATCAAAGTTCAGCTGAGAGCTTTTATGTTTATGACAATCTTATCGCGTCGACTAAAACTCATAGTTGATAGCTAATATAAATAATTAACTATTAACCATGAGCAATAACAAAAAAAGTCAAAAAAAGAGCAAAAAAAGGTGAACAAATAGGTTCACCTTTTTTACTAACCGCAGAGTCTTTTACAGCCTCTTAAGCAGAAAGAGTCGCTTGTACCGCTGGCATTAGCTGGCTCTTACGAGACATCATACCGGGTAAGTACATCAAGTCGTTTTCTACCGCTTCGCCATAAGCCAAGCCCGCAAGTTCTGCTTCTGCACCTGAGTAGATGACTAGGTGAGAGTTTTTAGTCTTGGTATCAACAATGGCGAAGAAGATGAAATCTAAACCTTGCTTCGCTTTTTCGCCTTCCATTTCAACCAACAAGTCAGCTTTACGTGCAAGCAACTGTTCTGGCAATAATGTTTCAGCCACACCAAAACCGACTTTCTTACCGTTGATTTCGTAGTGCTTGAAATCACTCTTTAATACGTCGTAAGTCGATACATCAGCAAGATCCGATTTTGCTTCCATCATCGCTAGGCCAAACGCGTATAAATCTTCGATACCAGCAATCTTAGCTAGTTTCTCAGCGAATGGCTTATCAACTAAGCAAGTCGTTGGTGATTCGAAAATCAAGGTATCAGACAAGATACCGGCCAATAGCACACAAGCCGTAGTCGCGCTTGGTACTTTGCCCATTTTCTCGAAACGATCCGCTAAAATAGTTGCAGCGCTGCCCCAAGGACGAATATCAACCGACATCGCAGTATTAAACGTAATGGGCTGATCTTGAATCGCGTGGTGATCGATAATGGCAACAATATCTTTGTTATCCACATCTTTGTGTAGCTGTGTTTTCTGGTTGAAATCAACAATACCGACTTTCTGACCTTCTACTTTAGAGATCATTTTAGGCACTTCAACACCGCAATAATCAACGACAAAGGCAGTTTCTTTATTCAATTCACCCGCACGACGTGGCTCACCACCAAATAACTCAGCCGCACCAATAGCAGAACCAATGGTATCGCTATCTGGGCTTAGGTGACCTAACCATACGAGGTTATTGGTTTCGTTGTTTTCTGGGGTTTCTAGATCAAAAAAAGCCATTCGATTACCTGTATAAAGTACATATTTAGAGGTGGAACGTGAAATTGACGTAATTATAACCAAAAAGATCTTTTGGGTCACAATAATTTAGGCTTTTAGTACTATTTTCAGCCTGTAATTGATCTACCTTACAGATTAGGTAGGAAGCTGCTCTAACAGGGACGACAGCTCTGACAATACTAATTAAAATTAAAGGGGTACTACTAAACTTTCTCCATTTTTGCAGTTAGTGTGGCGATTAATGCCACGCTAACGCCAATAATCGCGGCTATCGATAGCGGCGTTTCTAATGCGGGTATTACTCTAAAAACATTTAATAAGCTTGAAACTAATAATACCAGTAGACCTGCGGTTTTAATGCTTTCCATTACAGGGTTCATACGCAGCCAAGCATTACATTTAGGGCATTTAGCTTGCTTAAATAGTCCGCTGCGGCGGCGCTCTTTAATGTCCATATTATTAATACTAGCTTGGCATGCTGGGCAATCGATTTTCATTATAAATATCCTTATTTTCAGTTAATATTGAGTGGCTGATTTTGTGGTTGTTTCATTTCTCGTAAAATTCGAAAGCCTACAGCCCGATTTTTATAGTCGCTGTCCACTCTACTTCTAATAAAAAGGTGAACATAAGGTTGAGCATTCAACCAACTCCCCCCTCTAAATACCTTTTGGCCACAATCACCGTCTAAGCGCGCTTCCATAGTATTTTTAGCACCCTTATAATCTGGTGAGTAACAATCTAAAACCCACTCAACTACATTCGAAGTCACATCAAATAAACCAAACGGATTGGCTTTAAACCGACCAGCGGGCCCAGGTTCAGATAATTCAGTTCCATCTGGACAACCGCCTAAGTCTCTATCGCAATGGTCTATACCTTGTATGTATTCGTCGCCCCACCAATAATTGGTCGATGTTCCACCGCGTGCAGCGTATTCCCATTCAGCTTCACTAGGCAATCGATAAACTTGATTCGTTTGTTCGCTGAGCCATTCGGTATAAACCATTGCATCTAACCAGGTAACATTAATAACTGGCTGATCACCTCTTCCCCAACCATTATCGTCTGGGCAAGTAGTAAAAGTTGATTTGCAAAAGGCATCGTATTCTTTAAATGTTACTTCTGTGACCCCCATCGCAAATTCTTGGGTTGAAATCACTTTATGTTGTGGGCTGTGATTTTTAAAAGGTATAAGGTCTTCTCCCCCAACCACACCAGTACCTGTTGGGATAATAGCTAACTTAGGGCCGACACTACCAGTTTTTAGAGTGTCTTGAAGATAACTAGGGACATGTGAAAGTTTGCTTTCAGTACAGGCGATAATTGATCCGAACATTAAGATCAAACCAAATGTATGACTCACTTTAGTTAATTTCATTTATCATTTCCAAAACCAATTATGAAGCCGAGGGAATTCTTAACACCGTCATAAGCATCTTGGCCACTGCCTTTTGCAGTAATACCAGAACCGAGTATTTCTAGAAACTTAGTCGCCATTAATTGCTGAACTTGTACTTGGCGGTATACCTTAATTGCTTTTGTTCCATCATCTAAAAGCTTTGTTCCATTTAAAACATCCTTCAAAAACTTTTGACTAGGCACTAATAAAGGGTGTTCAATTTTCAATATTTCCTCCGCAAGTCTTTTTCTCGACGCTCTGGGCATTTGCTTATACATCGATAATAAATTACCCGATTTAATACCATTCCTACTCAAAATCTTATACAGCAATGCCTGCTTGCCTAATGTTTTAACAACGTCAGTAATTTGAATAACATTCAATGCCGTCATCACTGAACTAAAAACAGGTGAGTCATCAAGCCATTTATTATAATTGGCCTTGCCATTCATTACATTCACAGTACGTCCAAGTGCGACGCCACATTGAAATGTAGATGCCGTTGTTGAGACTAGAGTCACTGGCATTGCAGCCCAAGCTGCACCAACAGTCACTGCGCCCCCACCAGCTTCTACAATGACCAAAACCCAACCAATCGCTGCACCCGTACAACTCCAAGCTGCCCCTTCTAACTCACGCCCTAAGGATGCTCTTGTATTAGCAACGACTTGCGTATTTGAAATATTTTTAGGTAATAAGATTTCTCGAATATAAACAACCTTGCCATCAATCCGACAACTGGCCCTTAATTTTTTAAAATCAAATATCGTGGTAGGGCTTAGAGGATCAATTGATACATTAAAAGGTTCGTTTTTATATCCAATAAACGTCACACCCGCGCCATAAAATTCAGGATTATTATCAAGTGACTGGTATATTTCATTTAATTTTGATTCAGGGAAGTACTGAGCAACTTTCAAGTCGATACTGGAGAATTGACCTGATGTATTTTGAGCGAGCCCCATATATTAACTCCTGTATTAATAGGGTTGGATAATTTTTCGGGGATTATAGGCGCCCTTTATCCTCAAGACTACGGCAATCACTTGTTTAAAAGTTTCAATCAATGAAAATAAGAATAAAGAACTAGATTTGAATTGCTCGAAGGCGTGGTGAAATAATAAAAAAGACAAGAAGCGTAGAATTAATAATCTGACCATTTGAATGACCAGATTATATTATTCAATGATTATTTATTCTTCGTTCCCCAAGGATCAGAATTATCCGTTGATGGTTTTTTGCTTCCCGAGTCACTCTTATCATCACTCTTATCAAACGAGTTTGAATAAGAATTGCCCCCAAAAGGCTTGGCTGTCTTTTGTCCTCCACCTTGCGAAGCGTGACTACTAGAAGAGCTGCTATTAGAGGAACCACCATAAGGACTATTTGACTGCCCGCGAGCAGCCGGTTTCTTCGTTCGATAAGGCGTCGTCTTACTACGATCTTTCTCGCCACCAAACTTCTTGCCGTTACGAAAGCCAATACCGTTGCCATGCTCGGCGGCTTTTTTAGCACGTTTGATACGTAACTGCTCCGCATCTTCTAAGCTTAACTCGTTGGGCTCGCCTGTCTCTTGATCTAGAGGAATCGTTCGGTCTCTTGGTGGTAATTCAAATTCTTTGGCGGATGCCCGTGGCAAGCTCTTATATTCGTATAGATAAAAGCCTTCTACCTTCTCCCGCGCCCACTCCGTTTTCTTGAGGAACTTTTCGCTCGACTCAATACTAGGGTTGGCATTGAAGCAATTAACGTTCAAATAGGCGTAGAGGATTTCAAAGCCATAATGCTCTGATAATATCGTGATCAGCTTGCCTAAGCCGATGCCATGCAATGGGTTGTTTTGGTAATTTGATTTATCGTTCATAATTTTTTCAACTGTCTATTGCTATGTTAACTCTAAATAAAGCGCTTAATATTGATCTGAAAGCACTTATTTATCGATTTTATTCTAACTTTTTACTACTTTAAAAAAGCCTCGGATACTGACGGCGAATCACCTTGATTTCAGCCATCACTTCATCTGTTAATGTCACGTCTATAGAGTCTATATTACTCTTTAATTGTTCCATCGTCGTGGCACCGATCAAGGTTGAGCTCACAAAAGGCTGACGATTAACAAACGCGAGTGCCATTTGGCAAGGATCAAGCTGATAACGCTGAGCCAGATCAATGTAAGCCATTGTTGCGGCATCAACTTGCGGCGTGTGCCTATGCTCTACTCGTGTTTCAATCGTTAAGCGTGCACCTTCAGGCTGTGCGCCATTGAGGTATTTACCGCTTAAGATGCCACGAGTTAATGGCGACCACGCTAATAAGCCACAGTCTTCGCTTAAGGCGATTTCACTGAGATCGGGTTCAAAGTCGCGACACAATAACGAGTATTCATTTTGAATACTGACGATGCGAGGTAAGTCATGTTCTTTGGCGAGTTGTAACCACTGGGTAATGCCCCAAGCCGTTTCGTTCGACAGACCGATGTGACGAATCTTTCCGTCTGTAATCAAACCTTGAAAAACCTGCAGACATTCTAAGAAATTATCTTCTTCCGCCCTGGCGTCAAACTGAGGATCAAAATCCCACGTTTTGCCAAAGTGGTAAGCACCCCGATTTGGCCAATGCAATTGATACACATCGATATAGTCGGTTTTCAAACGCTTTAAACTGCCTTCTACGGCCGCTAGAATATTCGCTTTATCGATGTAATTTTTGCCTTCACGGACCCAGGCTAAACCCGGACCCGCCATTTTAGACGCAAGAATGACTTGGTCTCGAGCGCCCCGTTCTTTAAACCAATTACCAATAATGGCTTCGGTTTTGCCGAACGTATCAGGGCTCGGTGGAACAGCGTACATCTCGGCGGTATCAAAGAAGTTTATGCCATGTTCTCGTGCATAATCCATCTGTTCGAAGCCTTCTGCTTGGGTATTTTGCAGACCCCACGTCATGGTACCTAAGCCAATTAAGCTGATGTCTAGGTTGGTGCGGCCGAGCTTACGATATTCCATGGTTCATTCCTGCTAACCTTGCTCTTGTCTATAGGCTGAGTCTTACACTTTTGCGTAGATGATTGAAACCGGAATACCCAGATCAATAAATCGCTGTCTTACGCGGAACAATACAACGCCAAACGTCATAGTCGGTAGCCCTTCAAATGCGGGGTAGGCTTTTACTAAATCTTCTATTTCAACAAAGCGTTCAAGCACAACACCCTGCTGGCCGCCGTTTTTCATCGACTCTTGATGCTGTGTGAAAATCTCAACCACTGTCTTATTCACTAAATCATCAAAACCGAGGAGTGAATCAACAACACCCTGGGGTGGCTGCTTCTTACCCGCTTCCCATTTGCGCAGTGTGCGTTCATCAACGTCAACAATCTTGACTAAGGTTGAAATCGTAAGGCCAAGGGACTCGCGTAGGGTTTTAAATTCTGCTGAATGCATAAAGGCTTGCTCTTGAAAGATGCTAATAGAATGTAATGATTGGGACGAAGGACAGCACTGTGACAGAGCCGTTGTCCAATTGGACGGCATTCTAACATATTGTCAGTCGCGACGGATGACACTTTTCGTTTCAACAGCGCTATTTTAGGGTATCAATACAGTGTGATTAAAATACGAAGTCGCAATTGAAATGACTGTACATGAGCGCTATTTTTGCACTAGAATTTTACACTCGAAAAGCACCCAGTGATCAATTGAAGATAATGAATAACAGTATTAAGCAAAGACCCTGCGTCATTTGGTTCACCGGCTATAGCGGCGCTGGAAAATCCAGTTTAGCCAGTGAAGTTGAACGACAACTTAACGCGCTCGGCCTGAGAACCTGCAGTCTGGATGGTGACATTGTACGAAAGGGTTTATGCAAGGATTTGGGCTTTAGCAAGCAAGACAGAGAAGAGAACATTCGTCGTATCGGCCATGTGGCGCAAGAAAGGGTTCAAGAAGACCATATTGTGCTGTGTGCTTTCATCTCTCCCTTTCGAGAGGGTCGAAACAAAGTGAGAGCATTATTTAAAGAAGGCCAATTCATTGAAGTCTTTGTTGATACGCCCTTAGAAATTTGTGAACAAAGAGATGTGAAAGGCTTGTATAAAAAAGCACGCGCGGGTGACATTAAAGAGTTTACCGGTATTGATTCACCCTATGAAAACCCCTTAAAGCCAGACCTTCATATTAAAAATAATGACGATATCACGCTTGTGAATTCTGCTAAACGCATCATTAATTATTTAAATTTTTAAATATGACTGTCACTCATAATGATATCGAGCTTAGCTTGGGCTTTCTTTAGATCTTTTAAATCGGATGCCTCAATCATTTCACACTCATCTAAAATCATTTCCTGAATATTAGACGGATAGTATTTACAGTCATCAGGGCGATCAAAATAAATATCACAAGTGTACTTTTCTTTAACGTTCCCACCACCACTTTCTAGTCGTAAAAACGGACACAGCTCAAGCAACTTACCCGTTTGAGGATCAGCCCAAATCTCACCTTTATTCACGTACTCTGCAATGGCTGGCGTAAATACTTGCCACGACGCTATCTCTTGTTTAGACGCCGATAGTGCACCGTTGCTGTATTTAATGCAGCATTTTCCACAGGAATTACAATCTTTCATAAGTTTAGAAATTTAATGGCTACATAAATAAGATTAGAGGACTTGAGATTCACAGTAAACAGGACATTGATTAGTCCTGCTCTGATTCAATTAACTTCATCAAACCAATAAAAATCTTGGCCGTTGAGGTCACTAATATCTGACGGTCAATTCGATAATCCGTGAGCAGCCAGTTAGTGGCCGCCTGTCGCATCGCGCCAATCGTTGAAATACCCAATACTTCCATTTCGTCCTTCGACAATACCCAGTTTGGATACAGCCGTTGAGCCAAGCCCATCACCAAGTCTGAAAAACCAAGAATGTAGCCATTGTAGAGATCATCAACTTCACTACTGATCCCCACCAGCTCCAACATACACACTCTGGCGATACGAGGATCTTCCATCTCGGTAAAATAGCAGTTCAACGCCGCATGAATCAGTTTATTGAGGTCCGCTCCAGGGGCTGCGGTAACGACCTCTTGCAGGATTTTATTGCGAATATTGGTCATGCAGTCTTCATAAACCGCCATCAACAACTTTTCCATCGTGCCATAGGCTTCATAAAAATAGCGATCGGTCAGCTTGGCTTCACGACACAAGCCTCGCACGGTCGCTGCACGAAATCCTTGGCGACCAAATACTTCCAGTCCAGCGATTAAAAACTGCTCGCGACGCTGCTGTTTGCGTTGGTCTAGGCTCAGTCCACCATAGGTGCGGCCTTGGGATAATTGTTTATCTGGGTTCATGAGCGCATTTGACAACAGTTGTCGTCAGAAGTAAAGTGACTACAAGCGTCATCAGATAAGTCTGTAATACAGACCAACAATAAAAACAGAGCAGCGTCGGAGTATTTAACAGAATGAAAACCTATAAAGCCATCATCATCGGCAGTGGCTTTGGTGGCCAATGCGCGGCCCTAAAGCTTAAAAAGAATGGTATTGAAGACTTCTTGATTCTAGAGCGTCGTGATTTTATGGGCGGAACTTGGTGTCAAAATACCTACCCAGGCGCCGCCGTTGATGTTCAATCTTCCTTATATTCAATAGAGTCAGAGCCTTACGATTGGTCACAAATGTTTGCTGAGCAAGATGAGCTAGAAACTTATACCCATCACGTCATCGATAAAAACAATCTGCGCGCTAAAACCCAAACCAATGCCAACGTCAGTAAAATTGAGTGGCACGAAGCTGATCAACAGTGGCAAGTCCACTTGCAAGACCAGCCCACCCTTAGCGCTCAATTTGTTATCAATGCATCGGGCCCACTCAGCACACCGGTTATCCCAGACTTTAACGGCAAAGAAAGCTTTAAAGGTACATCATTCCATACCAACAACTGGGATCAAGATTACGATTACCGCGGTAAGCGTATTGCCATTATTGGCAGTGGCGCCAGTGCCGCACAGATCATTCCTGCTATTGCAAAAGACGCCGGTGAGTTACACATATTTCAACGCACGCCGCACTGGGTTGTGCCTCGTCCAGACTATGTATTTAAACCTTGGCAACGCAAACTTCTTAAAAATAAAATCTTGTACAAATTGCTCAGAAAAATTGTTTATTGGAAACTAGAAAGTCGCGTAATCGCTTTCAAGTATTCACCCATGATGCTGAAATTAGTCGCTCAAGATCAAGCGCTAAAACATATTAAAACGCAAATATCTGACCCTGTATTACGCGCAAAAGTGACCCCCGACTATACCATTGGCTGCAAGCGCATTATTTTATCCAACACACTGTATCCGGCTCTTTGTCGAGACAATGTAGCGCTGCATGATAAAACTCAGGGGATTAAAGAAATTACCGAAACAGGGATTATTACTCAAGATGGCGAACAGCTTGATTTAGATCTAATCGTTTATTCTACAGGATACGATGCCACCGATGGCGTTATTTCTTATCCGGTTATTGGTCGTGATAAAAAGCAGTTGGGAGATTTTTGGAAAGAATATCCTCGCGCGTATTTAGGCACCAGTGCACCGGGCTTCCCTAACCTGTTTATTGTCACCGGCCCCAATACTGGTATTGGTCATACGTCGGCTATCGTGGTAATTGAAGCGCAGATGAATTACATTATTTCCAGCATTAAATCGCTCAACGTGTCTAAAAATAAAATTCACAACAATAAAGTGATTGAAGTGACCGCCGATGCCGAAGATCGTTATACCCAACTCATCCATAAAGAAATGGCTAAGACCGTATGGAAAACGGGTGGCTGTAATAGCTGGTACCAAAGCAAAAGTGGTCATGTGATTGCCATGTTCCCGGGTTTCAGTTTTACCTATCAGCGCTGGACTAAAAACTTTCGCCCCACCGATCATACCTTTTCGTAACTAATAAATAACAAACAGAATAAAAATTCTCATAAAAATAGAAAATATAACGAGACCGATAATGAAAAAGATTAGCCGTATATTACTACTCAGCATCATCGCAATAAGCGCTATCTGGATAGGTGCAACCTACCCTAAGATTGGCCATATTACTTTTGACAATGCGACCGACCTTGAAGCCAGCTTATTTGGTTTTGAACAAAAAGAAGCCAATATTGGGGAGATGAAATTAAGCTATTACGAAAGTGAACGCTCTGCGAATAAACCGACTATAGTGCTACTGCATGGCTACAGCGCCGATAAAGATGTTTGGCCACGTTTTGCCCGCCACTTAGTGGATGATTATCACATTATCATTCCTGATTTTGCAGGCCACGGTGATACCGAATTTAACCAAGACTGGAATTACAGTGCCCCTAAGCAAGCTGAACGTTTATTAGCATTAATCAATACGCTGGATATTCAGCACGTCCATCTTGCCGGTAATTCCATGGGTGGATTTATCGCTGCCCACTTTGCTAAAGATTATCCTCAGCGTACCTTGTCGGCATTATTAATTGATCCTGCTGGCGTGCATTCTGCAGAACCTAGCGACATGGGTAAAATGTTAGCTGCAGGGCGCAACCCATTTGAAATAGAGAATAACGAAGAATTTGCTGAGTTCTATTCGATGACCATGGCTAACCCACCGTGGGTGCCAGGTTTTGTATTAGCGGCTATCAGTGAAGATTACCAGCAGCGTCAGTCGCAATTAACACAGATCTTTGATGACTTTCATGAGAAAGATATGTTGGATTCACAATTACACGAAATTCAGGTGCCAGTACTATTACTCTGGGGCCAAGAAGATCGCTTAATCCACGTCAGCAGTGTTGAGGTATGGAAAGCAGGAATCCCCAACATTCAAGTAGAAGTCTGGGAAGGTATTGGCCATATGCCCATGGTAGAAGCACCGGTAAAAACAGCCACTCTGTATAAAAGCTTTTTAGAAAACGCATTAGAGAAATAAAACACTTAAACTCAAGTAATAACGTTAAGAAGGGTGCCTCAAGCATGAAGAATTTTAATAATAAAGTCGCCGCCATTACTGGCGCAGGCTCCGGTATTGGCCGCGCATTATCACTGAACTTAGCCCAGCAAGGCTGCCACTTAGCGATCAGTGATATCGATGAAAAGGGGTTGGCCGAAACACTGCAACTGCTGGCAAGCTATCCGATTAAAGTCACCACACAAAAACTCAATGTCGCTGACCAAGCTGCTGTTTATGCGTGGGCGGACCAAGTGGTCGCCGATCACGGTAACGTTAATTTAATTTTCAACAATGCTGGCGTTGCGCTATCAGGCACGGTCGATGCTTTGGAAGTTGATGATTATAAATGGATCATGGATATCAATTTTAATGGCACTCTTTATGGCACCAAAGCTTTTTTACCGCTATTAGAAGCTTCTGGCGAAGGCCATATCATAAATATATCCAGTATCTTTGGTCTAACCGCACAACCTTTGATGAGCGGATACAATGCCAGTAAATATGCCGTACGAGGGTTTACCGAATCATTGCGCCAAGATTTGGAATTAACCGGCTCAAACGTCAGCACAACCTGCATTCATCCGGGTGGCATTAAAACCAATATCGCAAAAACCTCACGTATGTCAGACAGCGTAGAAAAAACATTGGGAGCAAATCTGGAGAATTCGATTAAAGAGTTTGAACGCAGTTTTATTACCACAGCCGACAAAGCGGCAAAGGTAATTTTAAAAGGGGTTAATAAAAACAGCCGTCGGGTATTGATTGGCCCCGACGCCCGATTCTATGATCTGATCGTAAGATTATTTCCAACCGGCTATCAGTGGTTATTTACCAAGGCCGTTAAATGGCGCAGCAAGGCTTTGACCGCTGCTAATGAATAACTGGGGGTGGCTGGCTTTATGGGTTATTTATTTTTCTGCCGAAATTGCGAAGGCGTAATATGATACCAGCGCTGAAAGGCCCGATTAAAATTACTCACATCCTTAAATCCTAAATTTAAAGCCACTCCCGTAATACTTTCATCCGTTTTCAACAAGTAGTAACAGGCGAGGTCTTGCTTTTTCTGCTGCAATATTTCACTAAAGCTAAAGCCTTCTGCCCTAAGGTGTCTCGCGAGGGTTCGCTCTGAGACATTCAGCTTGTCTGCTATTTTGGTAAGACTTGGACTTTCTTCATTGAAACCAATGATCAAATGCTTTTTACACTTATCGACCCAGGTATTCGCATTCATATCCTGCAGATAATCTTGCACCGCATTCTCGTTCATTTGCTGAACTTTCTGATCAAAATGCAAAGAAGATTTTTCTAAGAACGAACGGCATAACCATAGGCAATTATCATCGCGATTAAAATTAACCTCGGCATCAAAAAAGGCTAACCAAGGCTTCACTGACTTAGGCGCTGATCGAATAAGATCAAGCTGTGCAACTACATTATCATTGCCTATCATATTGCGGCAGAACTTAACGATAACCGAGAAAAAAGCATCAAACGCCGCAGGGCTAATATCCACCCCTTCCACAGCACGAATACTGAAACCGACCATATCAGGGGTATGCTGCAAATTAAGCTGAACCGAATCACTGACCAGCGCGTGATAAGCAATGATTTTCTCAAGAGCTTGCGCCAAATTTTCACAACTCACGATTAACATACCTAAGGCTTTAAGATGCACCGGGTTGGCATGTTCAGAAACGCTTAAACCAAACGCGGGGTTGGCTGTGGCTTTTATCGCGGTTTCCCATAGCTGGGTCATTTCGCCAATGGGGATACGGCTAGAAGGCTTCTGCTCAAAGTCGTTCAGACTTAATCCTGCGTTAGCAAAGATCTCGTCTGCATTCAGACCTTGGGCTTTCAAGGTCCAACTAACGGCGATTGCCCATGCGGCTAAGGTTGTATAATTTGGCACTAATGACTACTTTTTGGCTGTCGATAATGTAAATATTAAGCCACGAAAAGTGCATAAAAGACAAGGTCAGTAAGGTAAAGGCTATGGTCTTGCTGGACATCCGCGATGAACTTATCTTTATTTCCATTTGAATCGCAGAACCTGTTGATAAATTATGAATAACGTCAGTGCTTATTGGCCATTAAAAATTCAGGGGCCTTTAGATCGTCTTTATTATTGGCGTCAATTCACCCCAGCAACCTCTTGCTTATCCTCCCCAGTACCCATAAGTTATTCGTATCTAACTGTAAAATAAATACAGCCTTCAATACAACTCTCGATACACAAGTGGGATATCTGCTATGAACGATTTTACAGTCAACAGCATGACAAACGATGCCATGGGCGATTGTGACGCAACAGGGCTCGCTAAACGAATTGCAGACAAAGACGTCAGCGCAGCAGAAGTACTAGAAGCCGCCATTGCTCGTGCGGAATTAGTAAACCCAAAGCTGAACGCCATCGTCACCGATTCTTTTGACCAAGCCCGCGAGAACGCGAAAAACCCGACGGGTAAAGGTGCTTTTGCCGGCGTACCGACGTTTATAAAAGATAATACAGACGTAATAGGACTGCCCACGTTATTCGCCAGCCTCGCAGTGCCCAACAGACCTGCTAAGAGGAATAGTCCGTTCACCAACCAAATGCTCTCGACGGGCCTAACCATTTTGGGCAAAAGCGCATTACCTGAATTTGGCATCCCTCCCGTAACAGAGTCTGTCGCACAGGGTGTCACCTGCAACCCATGGAATATTAATCACTCAAGCGGTGGTTCTTCTGGTGGTGCCGCCGCATTGGTCGCCGCAGGCGTAGTACCTATCGCCCACGGTAATGACGGGGGTGGCTCAATCCGTATTCCGGCGGCGTGCTGTGGTTTAGTTGGCTTAAAACCAACCCGCAATCGACTGGTTAATATGCAGGGCACAGATGCTCTGCCCATCAATGTCGGCCATGAAGGCGTCATCACGCGCAGCGTAAGAGATACCGCGCTGTTCATGGCAGACGCAGAAAAACATTTTCGTAATCCCAAATTGGTCGCGCTCGGCCATGTGCAGGCACCGAGTAAAAAGCGCTTACGCATTGGCATCATTACCGGGGCGTTAAAAGGCATCGCCATTCAGCCCGATGTGCAGCGTACGCTTAATGAGACAGGCTTATTGTGTGAAAGCCTAGGTCACCCTGTCGAAGAAATTGCCTTCCCGTTTGAAGATCGCATTGCCGACGACTTTATTACCTACTACTCCTTATTATTTTTCTCACTGCATCGCTTTGGAAAATACGTCATCAATCCAGGCTTTGATAGCGCTAAAGTAGACAAGCTGTGCGCCCACCTTAGTAATAGCTTTATCGGCAATATAGGAAAATTTCCTTTTGTGGTAAGACGCTTAAAAAATGCCATCAATGTGACCCGTGAATTGCACAAGTATTACGATGTGTTGCTATGCCCTACCCTGTCATCATCCGCACCGAAAAATAACTACATCTGCAACCCAGCCTTGCCTGCCAGCGCAATGATTAGAAATATGACCGAATTCGCGCCCTTCGCAGCCCTGCAAAATATTACCGGCGAACCGGCTATCTCATTACCGATGGGCACAAGCGGCGATGGTGCAACTCCGGGCCTACCTATTGGCATGCAGTTCTCGGCAGGTTATGGTGAAGATAAAACCTTACTCGAACTCGCTTATGAGCTAGAAGAGGCGAAAGCCTGGAAACACATACACCAAATGGTCGCAAAAAAGACAACCAAAAGATCAACGAACAAGACTTTGGCATAATTATTCACTGACAATGTTTAAAAAATAAAAATAAATAAAATATTAAAATAAAATAAAAGAAGGGAAGGCAATCAGTCATGAGAAAACTCGGCGCGCGCAGCAGTACAAATGATGTGTTACAAGGCAAAGACCTCACCGGAAGAACCGTAGTAATTACCGGCTCAAACTGTGGTATTGGTTTTGAAACTGCACAAGCATTAGCGGGGGCGGGGGCTAACGTTATTTTTGCTTGCCGCAACATCGAAAAAGGGGAAGAGGCTCTGCGTCGTTGCCAAGCTTTACACCCTAAAAGTAAGCTGGCCTTTTTCCCACTCGATCTTGCGTCAACGGATAGTATTAAAAATTTCTGCTCACAAGTAAAAGACGAAGCCATTGATACGCTTATTTGCAACGCGGGCTTAATGTCGACTCATTACCAAGAAACGAAAGAAGGTTTAGAAATGACTGTGGGCGTATGTCACTTCGGTCATTTCCTACTCACCCAACTGTTATTACCCCAGCTTTTAACGGCAAAAGCTTCGCGTATAGTAATGGTGTCTAGCGAATCTCACCGAATGCCTGCGACACTCAACTTCAATAAATTTCCGTTAAAAAAGAGCGATCGATTCTCTACGCTAACCGCTTATGGGCAGGCCAAATTGTGCAATGCACTGTTTGCCAATGAGCTACAACGTCGCTTTGGCGATCAAGGCCTCACCGCGTGTTCGCTGCATCCCGGCGCGCTGATTACGACCAGCTTTGGCCGTGATTCAGGGTTTATATCGTTGCTATTTAAACTGGTTAGCCCGCTGACTAAAAATCCAAACCAAGGCGCCGCGACAACGGTGTATTGTGCGAGCCATGAGAATACTAAAGAGCTAGCAGGAAAATACTTCTCTCATTGCAAACCCGTGCGCAGTACTAAAGAAGCGAACAACCCTGAGACGGCAAGTAAATTATGGGAAGTGAGTGAGCAGTGGATGAAGGGGCTTAAAATTTCATCCGCGCAAATTGCTACTGAAAATGAAACCGTGAATGCTTAAGCAGTACTGAATGTCGTAATAGTTTGACAAAATAAGATTTTTATACCAATTTGTCGTAATAATACGACATATTGGTACTCCTAATGAATAATCCAGGACTCATTGATATAGGGCTAAAGCTTAAAGAAATTCGCAAGCAAAGAGGCCTAACCCAACAGCAAGCAGCTTCTAAGGCATCGATTCTTCGCCAAGATGTTTCTAAGATTGAAAGTGGAAGCTTTGTGGGTGCAATATCAACTCTCAATAAATACCTACAGTTTGCAGGTTTACAACTTACCAGCCAGGCACTACCCAGCCAGTTTGTTCAACTCGATGATTTAAAGTCGGTATTTAATGATGAATAAGCTACCAGAACGTATTCGTCATATTGAAGTGAGTTCTTTTTCTGAAACAGCAGGGTCATTATCTCAACCCTCCCAGTTCTCTTTCCAATACACGGGAAACCAGCCTGTGTCTTTAACAATGAATGTAAGAGATGAGCCCTACCATTACCGCTCACTTCATCCAGCGTTTACCCAAAACCTGCCAGAGGGATATGTACGCCAATATATTTATGAAAAACTTCAGCGCCATGCACATGTAAATGATTTGTACTTGCTAGCACTACAAGGCGACAAAGGTATTGGGCATTTGTCGTATGCGTCAGAACTTGCACATATCGATGAAGATCAATTCTCTCTTACCGACATTCTTAGTTGGAATAAACAAGAGTCGCTATTTCCACGATTGCTGGATCGGTATTACCTCAATGGCTTACTCGCAGGGGTTCAGCCGAAAGTAATGGTACCAATCTCTGGTCGTACGGCAATTCACCAGAATGATGTCATCGTTAAAACCTTTGATGAAGAGTACGATTTACTCACCGTAAATGAATATGTATGCATGAGCGCAGCAAAAGCCGCTGGTTTAGCTCCGCCTAACTTTTGGTTATCAGATGACCATAAATGTTTTGTCATAGAACGATTTGATATTGTTGATGGCCAGCAAATGGCAATTGAAGATTTCACCGTATTAATGGGGAAATCAAACAATGAAAAATACACATCCAAATATGAAACACTATTAAAAGCCGTTAGAATATTTACAGGTTCCCAGGCGGAAGTTGAAAGAGCTTATCGCTACATTGTATTTAATTGCTTAATCGGTAATGGCGACGCGCATCTTAAGAATTTTTCTATCATGTATGACATAAATAGAAAAAACATTGTAATGACCCCTCCTTACGACATCACCCATACACTTATTTATCCAACAATAGATAACAAACTTGCTCTAAAAATGGATGATAGTAAGGCCTTTCCTGATTATAAAACGTTAAAGAAATTTGGCGAGAGTTTTGACATTAAAAAATGCAGCGAAATCATAGAAAATACTGCTGCGAACATTACTGATTACATTAATAGCTCTGCTGAAATAGTCCTAATGGAAGGTTTGAAAGAATCGATTGAAAAGTCTTTAGCTCAGGCGAAAACAGGTACTTTTAGTCGTACGAGTTATCGCCATGATAAACATCGAAAATTTGAATAATTAATTCACCCGAGGCATAAGGCCAGGCGACACTGCATGCACTCGTATTCCACTTGCCCCCAACTCTGATGCCATATAACGGACTGAGCGTATTAACGGATGGCATGAGATATTCAACCGCACCCCACTGGTTTTTGGTTTCAGCGAAAACAGCTTCTAGCTAAAGGGGCAACGAACGGTTTTGATTTTTCATTAAGATAAGTAATGCAGAGTTCAGCACCCTGCTCACTTAACACCTCTGCAATTCCACGCTTACCTTCCAATGATAATGAGGTGCTCATTTTCAAACTCCATAGAATTAGATTTATATAATGCGCTGTATTTGAGAATACTAAAGAGCTAGCAGGAAAATACTTCTCTCATTGCAAACCCGTGCGCAGTACTAAAGAAGCGAACAACCCTGAGACGGCAAGTAAATTATGGGAAGTGAGTGAGCAGTGGATGAAGGAGAGCCGTACT
>JBNMOT010000030.1:0-27198 GCA_051275515.1 Oleispira sp.
CGGTCATAATTGTGGCTGGGTTAGAGTTCACAAGAATAACGCGGAAACCTTCTTCACGCAGGGCCTTACAAGCCTGTGCGCCAGAATAATCGAATTCACAAGCCTGGCCGATAATGATCGGGCCAGCGCCAATGATTAGGATACTTTTTATGTCGGTACGTTTTGGCATGGCGGTATCCCCTCTCTATTTAGCAGCAGTCTTAGCGGCTTCGATTAAATCAATGAAACGGTCAAATAATGGGGCAACGTCACGTGGACCAGGCGCTGCTTCAGGGTGGCCCTGGAAGCTGAATGCTGGTTTATCAGTCAATTCAATGCCCTGCAAAGTACCATCAAAAAGAGACTTGTGAGTCGCTTTAATGTTCGCTGGCAGCGTTGCTTCATCGACTGCGAAACCGTGGTTCTGAGCCGTGATCATGACAACACCTGTTTTAAGGTCTTGTACTGGGTGGTTACCACCGTGATGGCCATGAGGCATCTTCACCGTCTGTGCGCCAGACGCTAGAGCCAATAACTGGTGACCTAAACAGATACCAAAGACTGGAATGTCTGTTTCAAGGATTTCTTTAATCGCGGCAATCGCATACGTACAAGGCTCTGGGTCTCCCGGTCCATTGGATAAGAAGATGCCATCGGGGTTCATTGCCAATACTTCAGACGCGGGCGTCTGAGCAGGAACAACCGTTAGGTCACAACCGCGTTCAGCCAATAAACGTAAGATGTTGCGCTTAATACCAAAGTCATACGCAACGACCTTGTATTTAGCATCCGCTTTCGCAAGCTGACCGTAGCCTTTGCCAAGCACCCAATCGGTCTCAGTCCAGCCGTAATTTTCTGCAGTTGTTACTTCTTTCGCCAGATCCATGCCTTTTAGGCCAGGGAACGCTTTAGCGGTTTCGATCGCTTTAGCGATGTTCGCGTCACTTGCGAGGTCACTCTCGTTAGAACCAGAGTCAGCCGCTTCAACTGCAACGATACAGCCGTTTAGCGAGCCTTTCTCACGTAAAATACGGGTTAGGCGACGGGTATCGATATCGGCAATGCCTAAGATGTTGTTATCTTTAAGATAAACATCCAATGCTTTGGTGCTGCGAAAGTTAGAAGCAATCAAAGGAAGATCGCGTATCACTAAGCCTTTAACGAAGATGCCGCGAGACTCTTCATCTTCAGGTGTGGTGCCGTAGCTACCCACATGAGGATACGTTAGGGTTACGATTTGATTGGCATAAGATGGGTCGGTCAGAATCTCTTGATAACCCGTCATAGAAGTGTTGAAAACAACTTCTCCGACAGATTGACCTACTGCACCAATGGCAGTCCCTTTAAAGACGCTACCGTCTTCTAGAGCTAGAATGGCTGTTATAGACAAGGCTATGGTCCTCGAAGTAATCAATAAATACGGTCAATGTAGGATACTCAATACCGAGTATCTGTCGGTAATATCGGCACATTCTTTAACTTATAAATCAAAGACTTAGCTTGATATTACCTAGCGTCTAGTCGCAAAAAAGCGGGAGGAGCTTAAGCTCCACCCGCTTTCTATAATCTGCACTGAAAATCTAAGAGCTTTAACAAGATTAGACGCTGGCACCCGTCTCTCACATTATTTAATAACTGAGTTCGACGCACACCTATAAACTGGTCGCGGATTGTACCAAAACAGCCATTTCAAGTCCATGTTTTTCTTCAGATTCAGCTCGTTTGATACAATTAATAGGTGACCCAAACATCCACACCTAAGCCCCTAAAAAGACATACTAAAAAGCACCCAAGCAAGCGCTTGTTAGTGAACGAAAAGCATAATAATGATAAAAAAATAACAATGTTTATTTAAAATAATAATAAAAAAACATGAAATACTTAATGACTGTTCATTTTTAAAAAATATTAATAACAGACAGATCATAATAGCTAATAAACCAAAAAATACGTCTTTAACACTGCAAATATCGATATTTTAGCGTTATAACCCACTATTGATGACCTTATTTATGATTTATTGATCTACTACTTGATGATTTTTTTTTAAAGGTATTTAATGCTAAAAAAAAATATGAATATATTTTATAATTAAAACTATGTACTCATTACAAAGGAATGATCTTATGCCTATTGCTGTTGATGGCCGTCGTCGTCTTGCTCCAGAAGAGCGTAAAAGTTTATTACTCAATGACGCCGTTGAAGTGTTTGCTGCCAGAGGGATTGGTCGTGGGGGACATACAGAAATTGCCGAAATGGGCGGTGTATCCGTCGCTACCGTTTTTAACTACTTTAATACGCGCGAAGATTTAGTGGAAGCTGTATTAGATGAAGTTGAAACAAAGTTATTATCATTAGCTGAAGAAATTTACAGCCGAGGCGACGAGCCTCTTGATGCTGTTCAAAACCATATTAAAGCGTTCATGGGCTTATGCGAAACTCATCCAGCCTACGTTAAAGTTTGGTTAGAATGGAGTTGCTCTATTCGTGCAGGTATTTGGGCGCGTTACATCGACTTCCAAAATAAACTTTTAGACATGATTGCTAAGCAAATTGATAAAGCGATTAAAAGTGGTTACCTTGCACCCGGTCTTTCTGCATCTGAACGCGCACGATGGTTACTAGGCAACTCACAAATGTTAGTGTCGATGGCCTTTGATCCAAGCGGCAAGCCACGTGGTATGCAGCAAATGATTGATCGTGGTATTGCACATGTATTGGGTGCTGTTTAAGCACAATCTCAGTTAGCGTTATAAACGCTAACTTGCAGACACAAAAAAACCGAAGCGACCTTTTTCAACGAAAGATCACTTCGGTTTTTTTGTGACTGTGATGTAGGGTTTAAAAACCCAATACATCCTGCATGTCATAAAGACCATTGTCTTGCTGACCAATCCACTTAGCCGCTCGAACGGCGCCTTTAGCAAACGTCATACGGCTTTGTGCCTTATGCGTTACTTCAACACGCTCGCCGTCGGTTGCGAACATTACAGTATGATCACCCACTACGTCGCCTCCACGAATGGTTTCAAAACCAATCTGCTTATGTGGGCGGGCACCAGTTTGACCTTCACGACCATAACAAGCCACTTCCTTAAGATCCCAGCCCATGGTTTCGGCAACCACTTCACCCATACGAAGGGCTGTTCCAGAAGGTGCATCCACTTTGTGCTTATGGTGCATCTCGATGATTTCGATATCACTATCTTCACCCATCACCGATGCGGCCATACGCAGAAGATTCAAACAAAGATTCACACCCACTGAATAGTTAGGTGCGAATACGATGCCCATGTCTTTGGCGGCTGTTTCGAGAGCGGCTTTCTGTTCGTCATTCAAACCGGTGGTTCCAATAACAATTTTTTTACCCGCTTGACGACAAATTTCAACATTGGCCATGGTCGCTTCGGGCACAGTGAAGTCGATTAAGACATCAAAGCTATCAATCGCTGCGGCAACATCGGTTACGGCAACAATCTCCAAATTTCTGCCCAGGCCCGCAATAGCCCCAGCATCAACACCCACCATTGGATCATTAGATAGAACGATCGCGGCGCCTACCTGAGCGTCTTCAGCGGCATCAACCGCTTCGATTAAAATGCGGCCCATACGGCCGGCTGCACCTGTAATTGCTATACGAGTCATGTCTATTCCTGTTAATAAAAGAACGGGCTAATTACATTTCTTCGAAGAATTTTTTAACACCCGCAAACCAATGCGTCTTTTGTGGTGAATGCTTTTCACCCTTCAACGATTCTTGGAATTCTTTCAGCAATTTCTTCTGGTGTTCCGTTAACTTAACCGGCGTTTCAACCTGCACACGACACATCAAATCACCTGGACTAGAAGCACGAATCGGTGTCACGCCTTTTCCGCGTAAACGGAACATACGACCGCTTTGAGTTTCTGCTGGAATTTTCAGTTTTACACGACCGTCTAAAGTCGGTACTTCTAATTCGCCGCCTAATGCCGCATCAACAATACTAATAGGCACATCGCAGTAGAGGTTATGACCGTCACGTTCGAAAATCGCGTGATCTTTCACACTCATTTGTACGTACAAGTCGCCCGCTGGGCCACCCAGTCCGCCCGCTTCGCCTTCGCCGCTTAAACGAATTCTATCGCCCGTATCGACACCCGCAGGCACCTTAACATTAAGCGTTTTAGTTTCTTCTTTAACACCACGACCATGACAGCTACCACAAGGACTATCAATTTTTGTACCTTGTCCACGACACGATGGGCACGTCTGCTGCACAGCAAAGAAACCTTGCTGCATACGCACTTGGCCTTGACCAGCACAGGTAGAGCAGACTTTAGGTGACGTCCCAGGCTTAGCACCAGAACCATCACACGGATTACAAGCAACCAGTGTCGGGATAGTGATTTTTTTCTCACAACCCTTAACCGCTTCTTCAAGGCTTAGCGTCATTGAGTAACGTAAATCACTGCCACGCTGAGGACCGCCACGACGGCCACCACCTCCGCCACCAAAGATATCGCCGAATACGTCACCAAATACGTCGCCGAAACCGCCGCCACCGCCGCCATGTCCGCCGCCTTGGCTTTGATCAACACCCGCGTGTCCATAACGATCATAAGCACCACGCTTTTGATCGTCATTTAAAATTTCATACGCTTCTGAAGCTTCTTTAAATTTTTCTTCTGACGCCTTATCACCTTCATTACGATCTGGGTGATACTTCATTGCGACCTTACGGTACGCTTTTTTTAATTCTTTTTTATCAACGTCTTTAGCGACGCCTAGAATTTCGTAAAAATCTCTTTTAGACATTTCTTTTGCCCTAACACTTGACTAACAACCTGGCTTAAAAAAATCAGCTTAAAAACTGACGTTAAAAGCAGACACAAATATAACGCAAAAACGCGGCACTCCTTTTTACAGGAGGCCGCGTTCAATTAATCACACACAAACGCGGTAATTATTTATCTTTAACTTCTTCAAACTCGGCATCAACAACATCTTCGTCTTTGCCAGCGTTTTGAGCTGGATCGCCGCCGTCAGCGCCAGCTTGTTCTGCGGCTGCTTGCTCTGCGTAAAGCTTTTGAGCCAGACCAGAAGATGCTTCAGTCAAAGCAGCCGTTGCTGTTTCAATTGCTTCTTTGTCATCGCCTTTCATTGCTAGCTCAACTGCAGCAATCGCTTTTTCAATCGTTTCTTTTTCTTCAGTAGAGGCTTTGTCGCCAGCATCTTCTAACGTTTTCTTCGTTGCGTGAACAAGGCCATCAGCCGTATTACGGACCTGAATCATTTCTTCAAAGATCTTATCCGCTTCCGCATTCGCTTCTGCATCCTGAACCATTTGCTCAATCTCTTCATCGCTCAAACCAGAAGAAGATTTAATCACGATAGACTGCTCTTTGCCTGACGCTTTATCTTTAGCAGAAACGTTTAAGATACCGTTCGCATCGATGTCAAAAGTAACTTCGATCTGAGGTATGCCACGGGGAGCCGGTGGAATCTCAGCAAGATCGAAACGACCCAGTGATTTATTCTGTGCCGCTTGCTTACGCTCGCCCTGTACGATGTGAATCGTAACCGCTGCTTGGTTGTCGTCTGCCGTAGAGAAAACCTGAGATTTCTTAGAAGGAATCGTTGTGTTCTTCTCGATAACACCCGTAGCAACGCCACCCATTGTTTCGATGCCCAAAGTCAAAGGCGTCACGTCTAATAATAGAACGTCGGTAACGTCACCGGCTAGAACACCACCCTGAACCGCTGCGCCCATAGCAACCGCTTCATCTGGATTAACATCTTTGCGAGGCGCTTTACCGAAGAACTCAGCCACTTTAGCTTGCACTAAAGGCATACGAGTCTGACCACCAACAATGATGATTTCGTCGATTTCAGACGCTGACAAGTCAGCATCTTTAAGCGCGATACGGCAAGGTTCAATTGACTTAGCAACTAAGTCTTCTACCAAGCTTTCTAATTTTGCACGCGTCACTTTAACATTTAAGTGCTTAGGACCGGTTGCATCAGCAGTAATGTAAGGAAGGTTAACGTCAGTCTGCTGAGCAGAAGACAATTCAACTTTCGCTTTTTCACCCGCTTCTTTCAGACGCTGCATTGCTAGTGGGTCACCTTTAAGGTCCATACCACTTTCTTTCTTAAATTCTTCCGCAAGATAGTTGATCATGCGTAAATCGAAATCTTCACCACCTAGGAACGTATCGCCGTTAGTTGCTAAAACTTCGAACTGAGTTTCGCCATCTACGTCAGCAATTTCGATGATAGAGATATCGAACGTACCACCACCCAAGTCGTATACTGCAATTGTCTTCTCACCCGTAGAGTGATCAAGACCGTATGCAAGTGCAGCAGCCGTTGGCTCGTTGATAATACGCTTAACATCAAGACCGGCAATTTTGCCTGCATCTTTAGTTGCCTGACGCTGCTGATCGTTGAAGTAAGCAGGTACGGTAATTACCGCTTCTGTTACGGCTTCACCCAAATAGTCTTCTGCTGTCTTTTTCATCTTCTTCAAGATTTCAGCCGATACTTGTGGTGGCGCCATTTTTTTACCGTTGGCTTCAACCCATGCATCACCATTATCAGCCGCAACGATTTTATAAGGAACCATCGCGATGTCTTTTTGAACAACATCGTCTTTAAATTTACGACCAATCAAACGCTTAACAGCGAAGATTGTGTTCGTTGGGTTAGTAACCGCTTGACGCTTAGCAGGCTGACCTACCAAAATTTCTTCGCCTGTATAAGCAATAACAGAAGGTGTTGTGCGATCGCCTTCAGCGTTTTCGATTACTTTTGGCTTGCCGTTTTCTAGTATAGAAATACAAGAGTTTGTTGTACCTAAATCGATACCAATAATTCTACCCATAACGTTGATCTCCAATCTGTCTGGCTATGCCAGTTTCTAATTTCATTAAACGATTAATAAATCGTTAAAAATATTTTCACTTTCGATGAAACTTATATAAGTCTCAGCTTTTATATTTCAAGGCTAACGTCGTATTAATTGCCGACTTTTTAGCCTTTATTTATTCTCTAAGCGTTCTCATCAATGCTAGGAGCGCCTTTCGATACCATCACCATCGCTGGACGTAATAAGCGACCATGAAGGCTATAACCTTTTTGCATAACAGCCATGACAGTATTGGGTGGAAAGTCAGCATTTTCTTGCATCGCCATCGCCTGATGGTACTCAGGATTGAACGTTTCACCCTGTGGATCAATCACTTCAACATTGAACTTGCTCAGGGTTGAGGTAAATCCTTGCAAGGTCATTTCAATACCATCACGCAATGATTTAGTCGCTTCATCTTCTGGTGAAGCGGCAAGTGCGCGTTCTAGATTATCGAGAACCGACAACAGTTCACGAGAGAACTTTTCTTGGCCAAACTTATGCGCTTTCTCTACATCAGTTTCTGCACGGCGACGAATGTTTTGCGCATCTGCCTGTACACGCAACATCTGGTCTTTTAGCTCAGACACTTCGGCTTGCGCCGCGGCCAACTCTGCAATAAGAGAAGCTTGCAATGCGTCTTCAACCGATAGCTCTTCAACAGCTTGTTCTTCTACTGTCTCTACCTGATCTTCCACATCAACAGGGGTGGCTTCTATGTTTTCGTCATTCTGCTGTGACATGAATATTTCCTCTAAAAATTGTTCTTAACCCGGCTCTTAATTCGAGCAGGTTATACGGGTTTCTCATAGTGATGTTCTATATGGGGTTTAACCCCTCCTTTCCAAGGGTAAAAAAGCAACAAGATCACCTAAATTGATTAATACTTGCTCAGGCAATATTTTTACTGTACAAATAAACACTGTATAAACATACAACCTTACATATTGAATAGACCGACCCCTAAGCGGCATTGCAGGAGCCTAATATGCTTGTTCATTTATCTATTTCACAATTTACTCTGGTTGAGCATCTTGAACTTGAGCTAAAAGCAGGGATGACCACCATCACTGGCGAGACCGGTGCGGGTAAGTCCATTCTATTAGGGGCGCTCGGCTTAGCCTTAGGCAATCGCATTGGTGACAATGTGGTACGTAAAGGCGCAGAAAAAGCAGATATCAGCGCCACCTTTATTATCAGTGAAAAAGTTAGCAAGTGGCTCGATAATCATGATTACCCGATTGAAGACGATACCTGCATATTACGCCGAGTGGTCACCCAAGAAGGCCGCAGTCGCGGCTACATCAATGGCCGTAACGCCTCAGCAACCGAATTAAAGGCACTCGCTAACCAATTGATCGATATTCATGGTCAGCACGCTCATCAATCACTGATGCAAAAAGACGCGCCGCGTAAGTTACTGGATAATTACGCCGGTACGCGCAGTTTAAGTCTTAAAACCAAACAAGCCTTCCAGGACTGGCAAGAAAAATTAAAACAAAAAAACAACTTACAAGAAGATAGCGCCGAGCAACAAGCCCAGCGTCAACTGCTCACATATCAAGTGCAAGAGCTTGATAAACTTCAACTAACCGACAAAGAAGTCGCCGAACTTGAAATCGAGTTAAAACGCTTAAGTAATGCTGATGCCATTATGTTTTCGGGTCAGCAAGCGCTTACTCTTTGCGCAGAGGGCAACAATGACGACGCGTCCAGTTCAAGCTCTCAAGACAGCGCCCTGCAACAAGTTCAACAAGCGATTCAACAGCTCGATCAGATTGACGATGATAACGAAACACTAAAAGAAAGCCGTGAATTTCTTAACCAAGCTCAGATTCAACTGCAAGAAGCTAACGATGCTCTGCACGACTACATTAATAAAGTTGAAATTAATCCGCAGCGTTTGCAGCAAATTGACCAGCGCTTGGGGGCTATTTATGACTTAGCCAGAAAACACCAAGTGCGTGCAGAAGCCCTGTATGACACATGGCAAGAGTTGAGTGACAAACTAAACGCCTTAAACTTTAGCGACGACGACATGGAAGCGCTCATCCAACAAGTGAGTGACTTAGAGCAGATCTACCTAAAACAAGCCCTTCAGCTAAGTAATAAACGCCATAAAGCGGCTGGTAAGCTAGATAAAGAAGTGAATACTCACTTTGAAGCGCTGGCCTTGGGCAATGCTCGCCTGCAAACCGAAATAAACAGTGACGTAAAACACGCTCACAGCCACGGCATTGATAATATCGACCTGTTAGTACAGACCAATCCAGGTATGCCGATGGGGCAACTCTGTAAAGTAGCTTCGGGTGGCGAGCTTTCTCGTATCAGCCTAGCGATTCAAGTGATTACTGCTCAAACCAGCAACATTCCTAGCCTTATCTTTGATGAGGTGGATGTCGGAATCGGTGGTGGCACAGCAGAACGCGTTGGACGCCTCTTAAACCAGCTCGGCCAACATAGCCAAGTATTGTGCGTAACTCACCAACCACAAGTGGCCGCACAAGCACAAAATCATTTACAGGTGAGTAAAATTTCTGGCGACGAGCAGACTTTCACAAACATTCGCCCTCTCGACAAAAAACAACGTACGGAAGAGATTGCTCGTATGTTAGGCGGCGTAGAAATCACTCAGCATACCCTTGACCATGCACAAGAAATGCTAGCAATGGGCAATGGATAGCGTCTTATATCAAAGACTAGACAGAAAAAAGCCTCTGTTTAAGTCAATAAACAAAGGCTTTTGCTGAAGCGGCTCGATAAAGACTGGATCAAATAGCGACTCTATTTCTTAGGCCGAACATAGAGTACCAAGCTATGATCGATTAAATCATAGCCGTGCGCTTCAGCAATTTCGTGCTGCAAACGCTCAATCTGGTCGTTGGTAAATTCAATCACGTCACCATTTTCCATATTCACCATGTGATCGTGATGGTCACCACGAGACAACTCAAATACAGAGTGGCCACTATCAAAGTTATGACGAGCAACCAACTCAGCGGTCTCAAACTGAGTAAGTACGCGATATACCGTCGCAAGACCTACGTCTTCACCCGCTTCTATTAAGGCTTTATACACATCTTCCGCACTCATGTGACGACCAGAAGAGCTTTCTAGAATTTGTAAAATTTTCACGCGGGGTAACGTTACTTTCAAACCTACTTTACGCAGTTCGGCATTTTGATCTGACATCACATCCTCGAATATTTCACAGCGGCTTACAGCAATTTACTTTATAAGGTATTATCAAGACTTCTAACGACAAAGCCAATAGCCAATACCATGCGATTTAAGATTCTTACTGTTTTACTCAGCTTTTTATTTATTTCAGCTTGTAGCATCCCGAAAGTGTACAAGCTTACGGTGCAACAAGGAAATATTGTCACTCAAGATATGATTGACGAATTGAAAGTAGGCATGACTAAGCGCCAAGTAGCTTATGTTATGGGCACTCCATTAATTCGTTCACCTTACCAACAAGAGCGCTGGGATTATCTATATACCCTTGAGCGTCGTGACAAAGTCGTTAAAAACTACCAAGTAACGCTGTTCTTTAAAGATGAGCTTTACACGCGTTTAGAAGGCGAAGTACCCCAAGAAGAAGAGCCAGAGAGTGAACAAGAAGTATTGGAAGACAAGAAGGAAAATAACTTACTTGAAATTCCTAGCGAATAATTCTGTATGAATAGCGCTAATAGGGCGCTATAAAAGAGTTCACCAAGAACTGAGTCGATTAAATATAACGAGTCTACTTAGCGGTCTTAGCGGCGCGATTGACTCGTGCGGCTTTAGGATCGATCAATAACGGGCGATAAATTTCAATACGATCTCCCGCTTTTAACAGTTCAGTCTCTGGGTTTCGAACCGTTTTACCAAAGATACCTAACTTTGACTCCGCTATATTCAGCCCTGAAAACTCCTTATCCAACTCTGATAATTCGGCGCCTTGACGTACCGATGTCCCGAGGTCAACTAAAATACTGACCAACTTCTGTTTATGGGCCAAACCATAAACCACCTCAATTTCAATTTTCTCACTCATCTCACTGACTACCCATATACTTGCTTAGCACGCTGAACAAAAGAATCGACCATAGTCGCCGCCATTTGTTTAAAAACCACGCCTAAAGCCATTCCAGCCAACTTATTATTCACTTCAAATTCAATATCAAATGTGACCTTACACGCCTCATCGGACAATCGATTAAAGTGCCAAATACCCACAAAATGGTCAAAAGGACCGTCTACCAACGACAGCTCCATGCGATCTGGATACTGCAGCTTATTGCGGGTAGTAAACGTTTGGTTAACCCCCATCTTGCTGATGGTTAAGCTCGCCACCAGCTCATCATCCGTCTTTGAAACTAACTCAGTAGCCGCACAGCCTAGTAGAAACTGCGGATAACTTTCCACATCATTCACCAAACCATACATCTGCTCTGCGCTGTGCATTACTAGTGCACTTCGAATAATCGAAGTCATTTTTCTCTTGCTCCTCACTACACCTGTTTACCATAAACCTAAGCCATTTATAAAAATTAGCGAAATAGTAAGACCAACCAAAATACCATGCATTTCGCGTTTTTGTGCTGACATTCTTTTATTTTCATACCGTTTGTAATGTCACTCCATGAGCCTATTGTCTAAAATTTCAGCCAAAGCCACAAGGGCCGTGCTTTTTATTGTTTCATTCAGCTATAATAGCGCCATGGCTAAAACGAAAAAATCTGGAAACAGTGGCAATACAATTGCTCTAAACAAAAAAGCGCGTCACGACTTTCACCTCTCTGATAAATTAGAGTGTGGTGTTGCCCTTACTGGCTGGGAAGTAAAAGCCCTACGCGCCGGTAAATGTCAGCTCGTTGACTCCTACGTCTTCATTCGTGGAGGCGAAGCTTGGTTATATGGTTGCTTGATCAACCCCCTATCAACTGCGGCAGCGTATGTTGTTACCGAACCTCGGCGTGATCGAAAATTACTACTTCACAAACGTCAAATTGAGAAGTTAGAACAGCAGATCAATGCCAAAGGTTATACCTGTGTGTGTACTGCCCTTTATTGGAAAGGACACGTTGTAAAAGTCGAGATTGCGTTAGCGAAAGGTAAGCAAGAACACGACAAACGCAATGCCGATAAAGATAAAGACTGGGCTAAGCAAAAAGAACGCACCATGAAGCACAGCGTTCGTTAAAAAGTTAGATCATTAGTGATTGAACATTATGGGTTCAGATTATTAGATGGGTATTATTTATTGTTAATAACTCAGGTTGAAATAGTAAATAAGGGCCCCATCTAGTATAGTAAGGAAACACTAGTTAATGGTTCTTCTTATAAATGCCTAACAGCATTGATAAAGAGTATCAGTAGCAACAGAATTTGGGGGCGCTCTGGATTCGACGTTGGTTACAAAACTAAAGGTGCATGTCGAGAGGGTATGATAATCTCGTAAATAAATGTCATACAAAATTATAGTCGCAAACGACGAAAACTACGCACTAGCAGCTTAGGCTGCTTACCTTTGAAGATGGTTGCCTATTACCATCGGATAAGGGCACGCAAAATAGGATCGACTGGCGGCTTCGCTCGTAGCTTAAGGTCTAAAACTAATCGAGCTCGCCCCGAACTCCCTGCCTCTTGGGCCGTGACGGGTTAACTTAATAAAGTGGCCAAACATGTGAAGATCAGTTAGTGGCGCATTGACGGACGTGGGTTCAATTCCCACCGCCTCCACCATACAATAGAACGGCCCGATACAGTTTAACTGCATCGGGCTTTTTTATGTCTTAAATTCAAGAATAAATCCTCACGGTTCAGGTGGGGCGGTGGGAATTGAACCCACAGCAATTATTGCTCAACCAACACCTATCATTGAGTTCATAACTGATTAATAATAATGGACATCAGGCCAATCAAAACTGATGCCGACTACCAAGCGGCATTAAAAGAAATCGAAAGCTGGATGTAATGGTTACGCTCATCGAAGCCTATGAAGCGAAGCACTTCCCGATGGAATTACCTGATTCTGTTGAAGCTATCAAATTTGAAATGGAACGAAAGGGCCTAACAGTAAAAGACCTAGAGCCAATGATTGATAAGAGTAATCGTGTTTACGAGAACCTTAACCGTAAGCGCTCGCTGACATTAAAAATGATTTGGAAACTTCATGATGGCCTAGGTATTCCAGCGGAGTCTTTGATCAAACCTCCTCAAGCCCATGCTTAAGCAAGACTGTAATGGTTCAAATTTCAAACAGTATCTGATATAAACTTAATTTCTTAAATTTTTAAACTGTAGAAAAACCCACTATCTATACACTCATATAACGCGCAACCAAATCTTCATTAGTAATCGGTGAAGAACCTCCAGCAGCTGAAGAATCAACCAACGATGACTGGGCTTGAACAAGCTGAGCAACCATCTCATTAGTTAACTGATAACGTTCCACATTGATCGAATCAAGCTGATGCCTATCTCCGTGGTACCAATTCGAAACAGTAATGCTATCACTCTTACCTGTAATCGATACCGTTAAATCATAACGATTACGTTCAAAGATAAGATCATTTAATGCAATACCAGCATCCATCACCAACTGATCAATACCTGCTGAATCACAGTTCTTAATCACATCACGACCATCACCTAAAGAGAACTGATAAGTATCATCACCTGAGCCGCCATTTAGAGTGTCGTAACCAGCACCTCCTGATAAAATATCATTTCCGCGCCCACCGTATAAACGATCATGACCCTCACCGCCGTTGAGAACATCATCACCATCTAAACCATACAATTTATCGTTACCAGCTAAGCCCGAAATAATATCTTGCTGCTCACTACCGTATATACGATCTCTTCGATTAGAACCAATTATATGAACAGGTAAAAGCTTCCTTAACTCTTTAAGACTCATACCTGATTCACCAGAGAATTCTACAGCAACACTCGAATGATTAAATGCCCTACTAAAGAAGCCAGATTTAAATGCGTGATTCAAACGTACACTATCACCCTCACCATACTGAATAATCAAAGCCTTTCCATCGCGTTCTAATTCAATGTTAGTAACATCAATACCTTCACCAAAGCGAATTGTATTATTACCAAAAATATCGAAAACTTGATCTTGGCCATCGCCAGTATTTAAGGTATAGATATCATCACCAAAACCACCACTCAGCATGTCATTACCAGTACCACCATCCAGAATGTCGTTACCAAAACTACCATTGAGGTAGTCATTATCCATCCCGCCTAATAAGCGATCATTACCGAAACCACCATATAAATTATCGTTGCCAGTACCACCAAGCAATACATCATCACCCAGTAAGCCTAATAACCTATCGTTACCTGACAAACCATGCATGCGATCATCATTGCGTGATCCAAACATTAAGTTATTTCGATGATTACCTAAATGCGTTGCTAATTGAGATTCAACTTGAAGTGAAATTTCACTTCGATCAATCGAGGTAACTTCACCATCATTTTTAAATCTAATTTCGGAAAGTGGCACGCTATCTTCTGAGTCATAAAGATTAACGCCATCAAATATTATTTGATCACCTAAACCTAAATCGATCGTTAGAAAACCCTCTTCACTGATATCAAAAGACAGTTCACTGGCCAAGATGCCAACTAGCTCTAGCTCATACAACCCAGAAGAAGCCGTAACCGTATCAATGCCATCACCACGACTAAATCGAATAATATCTTGACCATGTCCACCATCTAATTGGTCATTACCTTTACCACCAATCAGTAAGTCATTACCTTCACCACCAATTAAGCTATTTTCAAGCTCATTACCGGTTAAAGTATTATCCAGTTCATTACCTGTTGCCGTAATTGCGCTACCGGTTAAAACAAGAGACTCAAGATGAGCAGCTAAAGAATAATCAACCGATGACTCAACCGTATCCTTACCTTCACCATCACTTTCGATAACAACATCTAATTGATTATCAACAATATAAACATCATCACCTAAGCCACCGGTTAAGCTATCAATACCTTCGCCGCCGTCTAAGCGGTTAGCTAAGTCATTACCTAGCAAGGTATTAGCTAACTGATTACCCGTCGCATTAAGTGCATCCTCAAGCAAGGTAAGGTTTTCAATATTATCTGCTAGCGTCCAATCAATGGTTGATTGAACAGTATCAGTACCTTCATTCTCACGCTCTTCAGTTAATTCATCAGCATGATCAACAATATAAGTATCATCACCGATACCACCAAACAAATTATCAGCGCCAAGACCACCATCTAACGTATCGTTACCGCGATCACCAAATAGAGAATCCTGACCGTCATCACCGTATAAGGTGTCATCACCGGCAACACCTATCAGTAAGTCATCGCCATCGCCGCCGTGCAGAGTATCGTCACCTTCTCCCGCGTTTAGAATGTCGTTACCAGCATCACCGTTTAAGGCATCGTTGCCAGCATCACCTTGCAGGTAATCGTCCCCTTCGCCACCCGCAAGGGCATCGTCACCTTCGCTGCCGTAAAGTTCATCAATACCGGCACCACCTAATAATTGGTCGTTGCCTGCATCACCTTGTAAGAAGTCATTACCTTCATTACCTTGCAATACATCGGCATCGTCGCCGCCGTATAGTTGGTCGTCGTTTAGGCCACCCACTATGCTATCTTGGCCTGCGCCACCGTATAAGGTGTCATTACCCGTGCCGCCATCTAATACATCATTGCCTAGTTGACCATAAAGACGATCATCACCAGACTCACCCAGTAGTTGATCATCTCCAATGCCGCCGTCTAAAACATCGCGGCCTTCACCACCACTAAGAGTATCGTTGCCAGCGTAGCCATAAACTTCATCATCACCAGCGCCTGCTTGCACAGTATCGTTGCCTGCGTAAGCATCAATAACATCACTGTTGGCGCTGCCATTAATCACATCTGCGTCGGTACTGCCTTCAATGCCACCCAATAATTGGCGATCAATTTCGTTAAGCAGTTGCTGAGCATCCCAGGCAAACACACCACCAAAAATCACGGTATTTAAGCTAAGCTGTTCGCTTGGTTTTATTTCAAACCACAGACTGTCTGAATCCCCTAGGGTCATTAATAAACCGCCATCTAGGTTTTCAAATGTCACATCCGCTGGGGAAAAACCTTCAAGCTGTAATTGGTAATTACCATCGCCAGCCAGTACTTTATCGGCGCCATCCCCTTTACTAAATACAATCAAGTTATCGCCTTCACCGCCGGCTAGGGTGTCATCACCCAAGCCACCGATTAATATGTCATCACCCGCTTCACCGGTTAGGATGTCATCACCAGCATCACCCATTAATACATCGTGGCCAGTGCCACCGTTTATTTGATCATTGCCTAAGCCACCAGATAACTGATCGTCACCGCTCTCGCCAAATAAAACGTCATCACCTTCACCACCACTTAATTGGTCATTACCAGCCGCCGCATAAAGGGTATCGTTATCAGCACCGCCAAATACTTGGTCATCCCCTGTGCCTGCAAATACGGTGTCGTTGCCGGCTCCGGTTTTAACCAAGTCATTGCCTTCACCGGCAAACACCTTGTCATCGCCAGCATAGGTTTCAATACGGTCAGCGGCTAAAGTGCCGATGATGTTATCCGCTTGTTCAGTACCTGAAGTTAAAACAGAATGCTCTGGGTTATTTGAATCAATCTCAGAGAAGGAGAAACGCACATCGCCAACACCGGATTGAGTTCCATCGGTGCGGGTAAACGTACTGGTATTGGTCACCTCAACGCCGCTAACACCGGTAGGTTCGGTATTAGGAATAAGCGGATCCAAGGTGATGGATTCAATGCCCGCTTCGGCTAAGGTTTTAAGTTCATCCGCTTCACTGATACCGTTTTGGTTTTCATCTTGCCAAACTTTAAATTCGGCAAAGCGCTCATCACCAGCATCTAATAAACCATTTTGATTACTATCAAATGCCGCCAAACCTTCAAGGTCGGTACTGGCACCGGCTAAATCGGCAACAAATGAAATTTCGGAGCCATTATCTATGATGCCGTTTTGGTTTCGATCTAGTGTAAGCAATGCATCATTAGGTCCCACCCAAGCAGAGGATTCCAATTCACCATCAGAATCTACGTCAAACATGATTGAACTAAGAGGAGAAAAATCTAATCCATCATCACCTAGATCCAATGTTACGGGCGCCAGGTTATTGTAATAAAAATAATCCCAATTTTTTTCCAAAGAGTGCTCCACCAAATAACCTACAGAATCAATAACTACATCTGATATATAACCTGGAGCATAATGAATGGTTCTTTTGCCACTCACCATGTAATGAGAAAATACTACAGTATCAGTGGAAATATCAGTTATTAATGTCCTAAAAGAAAGTACAGATCCACCAGACTGGGGATTTGTAGATCGAAAATACTTACTATATCCATTGGCCACCCATTCAAATAGAGGGACTCCAGCAGCGGATCTAGTCGCTGTTGCTATAACTTCTAACTCAACTAAATCAATAATATTTATTTCAACTCTCGCTGTACTCGATAAAGAAGTGCCATCTGAAGCTTGAATATAAAGATTGCGAGTCGTTGTAGCATTGTTAATCGCATTGAGTAGCCCAGCATTAGCCACCACTAGCTTGTTATTCTCAATGGCAAAGGCGCCATCATTATTGCCCGATGAGATACTGAACGTCAGATTTTCTCTTCCTCCATCATCACTGAACAATGCAGCTAAATTACTTTCTGTGGTGACAAGTGTGCCGTTCTCAGAACCATTACTTGGGCCACCATCCGCTGGTCGCCAAGCAGAATATTCATTAATGGAATCCGAGCGCGTACCCGTAGCAACCGGCGCGGTATTCGCATCAGTCACAGTGATATTCAAATCTTCTTCGTAATAAGAATCTGCATTATTGCGATCGCTTACGCGTACTTTGACGGTGTACTCACTATCAGCACTCACATCCAATGAGGCATTGCCCACACTGATGACACCTGTATCTTCATTAATGGTGAAGCGGCTGTTTGCATTTCCGCCTTCAAGGCTAAATACCCAATCTCGGTTAACCGCATCAACATCTGGGTCGGTTACGGTTAAGCGTCCCACTTCGTCACCCACCGCTGCGGTTTCAGAAATACTTGGCTGGCTGCTGCTCCACTCTAAATCGGTTGGGGTTTGGTCAAAACTAAACGGCACACTGTAAGTGCTGCTGGTGAACAAACCATTGGCATCTGTGGCGCGCACAATGATGGACGAACTGGCACCATCGATTGTCATGTCAAATTCACGGGTAGTTGAAAGCTGACCGTTGCTGCTTATGACAAAGCGTCCATTGGCATTGTTATCTAAACTAAATGTTACCGTACCTTCTTCAGGGTCTATGGCTGCAAAGTTTGCAATGACTGCATTGGCAACGGTGTTTTCATCTACCCCTAACGGCCCGGTATAACTTAGAGTGTTTGGTGCTTCGTTTACATCGCCAATGTTGATGCTCAACGGTTGAGTATAAGTAAGACCGCCGCTATCGGTTGCGGTTATGCTTAGGCTTAAGGTGCTTTGTTGCTCGTGATTAAATGACACCAAAGTGCGAACGTTGCCACTACTATCAATGCTAAAGCTTTGACTGTTATCGCCACTTAGCTGGTAGGTCATGACTTGGTTTTCAGGGTCAATGCCTTGCAAGGTGGCCACTAACTGATTTGCACCTGCGTTTTCATCAACTGCCAAACGGCCTGATACCAACAAACCTGTTGGGGCTTCATTAACATTGCTTACGGCAATGGACTGAATAGCATCGAATGTTGCACCGCTATTATCCGTCACTTGCACGGTAATGGCGTGTGCAGTTGCCGATTCGTAATCAAACTCACTATTGTTAGTGAACAATTCACCTGTGTTAGCATCAATGCGGAAACGACCGTTGGCATCATTTAATAATGCGTAGCTATGAGTGTCGCCTCCATCTGGATCTTGCGCGGTAGCTTGGCCAACCAATTGATTGGCACCGCTATTTTCAGTGACGCTTAACGCACCCGCCCAAGCAATGCTGGTTGGGATTTTGTTTACCGCATTGATTTGAATGGCAAAATCTTCTTGATAAGACAAGCCGCCTTTATCGGTTACTTCTACCGTAATGGTTTGACTGGTATCGCCGTCTGCATCGTAATCATTTAGGGCGGTAAAGATGCGACCTTGGTTATCAATGCTAAAACGTCCACCTGGATTATTTACAAGGCGATAAGCAAACTGATCAACCGCATCAGGGTCAGTGGTAGACACTTGGCCTATTTGCTGATTAATGCCGGTGGTTTCATCAAAGTTTAAATTATTACTTGTTGTTAAATCGATTGGCGCTTCGTTGACATCATTAACCGAAATGATTTTTTCTTGTTCGAAGTAAGCACCTGCGGCATCGGTTACTCGCACTTTAATGGTATGGCTGTCTTGCTGCTCGGCATTTAAATTGGCATTAGCACCTAATGAAATAACACCTGTGCTGGCATTAATAATAAAACGACCATTGGCATCATCGACTAAATTATAGCTATGGGATTCGGTTGAGTTGTCATCGGCTAAATCTACATCTAACGCAGTGGCTGTGCCCAATATTCCTGCCGGACTGTTTTCATCGATGTTAAATACACCTAACCATTGAATGCCAAACGGAGCATCGTTTGCTGCTTGTGCAGTAACGTTTATTACCGTACGGCTAATACTATTGGCAGCACCTTGGCCATCACTTGTTAGTACAACAAAACGGTCACTGCCGTTATAGTTTGCATCCGGTGTATAGGTAAATGTGCCGTCGTTATTTAAAACAACATTACCGTGGGTAGGCTGAGTATTGCTTTCAATTTCGTAGCTCAGTGTATCGCCGTCTAAATCGCTGGCGTTAATGGCTGAAGCGATTGGGCTGTCTTCTGAACCTTGAATGTTAATTACTGCGGGAGCATCTGGTGCATCGTTAACAGCTGATACATCAATAGAAATGGTTGCTAATGTTTGACCACCATTGCCATCATCTACCATGACATCAAAACTGTCTTCACCATTGAAATTTGAATCGCCTAAATAACTAAAACGTCCACTGCTGCTGTCCAATATAGTGACTGTGCCGTGGGCACCTTGATTGTTAATGGTGAAGGTTAAATCATCGCCATCAACATCGTTCACGCCGGCTAGTGCAAAGCTGCCTGTAGTGTCTTCCGTTGCGTTAAACGTTTGCGCTGGTAATACTGGCGCATCGTTTACCGAAGCAATATTAACTTGCAGCAGTAACGTATCTTTTCCGCCTTTGGCATCGGATACCGTTAAGCGGAAGGCATCACTGCCGTGCTGATCTTGGTTTGGAATAAATTGATAAATGCCTGCAGTGGCTGTGGCTTGCAAAGAACCGCGTCCTGCTGAAAGGCTATCGTCTACGGTATAGCTTAAGGTATCTAAATCAAGGTCTGTTGCGCGTAGGTCTATCTCCAACACTTGGTCTTCTACGGCATTCACGTATTTGATTAAGTTATCAAATTTAGGGGCTGTATTGCCCGGCTCAAGTTCAGGCGCGGCTGCCACTATGACTGCCACGCGTAAGCTTGTGGTGCCGCCTTGATTATCATCAACAATCACTTTAAAGCTGTCGGTGCCATCAAAGCCAGCGGTGGATTGATAAGTAAACACACCTGAATTGCCATCAAGGGATAAGGCACCGTTATCGGCTCCGTCATTGGCAGACACTTGATAAGTCAGTACATCTTGAGCATCAAAATCTCCCGCCCAAATAGCACCAGAAATTTCCTGACCAGGTTGCGCTTCTATTACTAGGTCGTAGGCAAATGGATCGTCATTTACTGGGTTTACATAAAGGTTTAACTGCATGGTGGTCAAACCACCGTTGCCGTCATTTACCTCTACTACTAAGCGGTCAGAACCATTAAAGTTTGTATCGGGTTGGTAAGTTAAGTTTCCGTTTGCATCGATAACGGCCGTGCCATTATTTGGTGTGCTTAATTGACGATAATTTAAAATATCACCATCCACATCGCTAACGGGTAGTAGCATGGTTAGGGTGTTGTCTTCAGAGACACTGGCATAAACATCGCGAGACACTGGTGCATCATTGACTGCCGCTATATCGATAGAGACATCTGTAGAAGTACTATTGCCACCGCTGTCAGTTACCGTGACGGTAAAGGTATCAATGCCATTAGCATTTAAGTTTGGTACATACTCAAACGTGCCGTCTTGGTTAAACGTCACCTGCCCTAAGGTAGGTTGAGCAACAAACTGGTAAACGTCTCCTTCGTTTAAAAGATCTGGGTCTGTCAGCAGTAAGTTGCCAAGTATGCGTGTGTCTTCAATTGCAGCTAGACTGACGGAATCAGCTAACAGTGGCGCATCATTTACCGCAGCTACATCGATAGCAACTTGGGTAAACGTTTGCACACCCGCCTTATCGGTGGCAATGATTGTGAATTCATCACGGCCATTTACATTATCAATTGGAGTATAAACAAAGCTGCCGTCTTGATTAAATGTGACGTCACCAAGAGATGGGTTGGCCGTAAAGCTGTGTAGGTCACCTTCATTGGCAAGGTCAACATCTTGCAAATTAATGCTGCCATTAATTTGCTGGTCCTCATTGGTTGTCAGGTTTAAATTAGCGACGCTAGTGGGTGCATCATTAACGGCAGCAATATCAACAGTGAGCAATGTTTCGCTGATAGCACCGGCCGCATCGGTAGTGCGAACGGTAAACGTATCTGTGCCGTTTACATTACTAGTTGGTGTATAACGGAAAGTGCCGTCACTGTTGAACTCAATGTTACCCAAGCCTGGGCTGGCTTCAAATGTATGGGTATCGCCATATTGGCTATCTGCATCGTATAGCCCCAATGATCCTGCTAATACGCCATCTTCTATTACAGCAAGGTTTAATTGATTCGCCGTTACTGGTGCATCATTAACCGCGCTAACACTTATATTTAGTTGAGTAGTTGTTGAAGCTCCGCGAGCATCAGAAACGGTGACGGTAAAGCTGTCTGTTCCGTTGTAGTTTCCATCTGGAGCATAACTGAACGTACCATCCTGATTGAAAACAATTTGCCCCGCATTCGGGTTTGCCAAGAATGTTAAGCTATCGCCATAAACCATATCAACGTCTGACGCTAATAAGTCACCTGTAATATTGGTGTCTTCATTCGTTTCAAGGGCAAGTTCATTCAACGCCACTGGCGCGTCATTTACTTCAGCAACATTAATGACTATTTCAGAATCACTGTAAGACAGTGCATCGCCAGATGAATCGTAAACACGCACAACAAAACGATCTACACCAGCAAAGTTTTCTGCCAATTGATAATCATAATTACCATCTTGTGACCACGTCAGTGTGCCTAACCCTTGCTCAATCACTTCAAAGGTATGAGTGTCTAAAGTATCTGGATCATAGACATTAATTTTACCGCTCACTACGGCATCTTCTTGTGCATCAAAGGTAATTAGCGACTCGGTTTCTGGTCGCTCGTTTAGACCTTCTACCGTGATCTCAAACTGTGATGTTAAAACGCGGTCTTCATCATCTGTAATGGTAACGGTAACTTGTTCACTGCCGTAGGCATTTTCAAACGGAGTAAAAATAAAACTGCCATCTGCATTAAAATCAAAATTACCCAATTGAGATTGTGCATCGATTGTATAATCAGAAAAAATATTATCTGGGTCACTGAAACCGATGCTGCCCAACACAGATGTGTCTTCTGCTGTGACAACTGAAACTTGGTTTTGAATAGCGCCAAGATCATTTACATTCAATACACGAAAACGCAACGTAGCCGTACTGGAAAGATTGCTTGCATCTACAACCTCAATTTTGAAAATTGCATTACCAGAAAAATCAGCTTCGGGAGTAAAAGTATACTCTCCTGTGGCACTGTTTAATTTCAACTGGCCATATGTAGACGTTTCAGCAACGCGATAACTTAATACATCATTTGGATTGCGATCTGTTGCTTGTAATACACCCGTGAAGTTTTCATCTTCGTTAAGCGTCAGCACTTGACCACTTAACTGTGGCGCAAAATCAATGACTTCGTCTAAAGAGGTTTCCTCAGCTTGAGTTTCAATGATAGCCACAACATCTACTGGAGCTTCTTGTGGAGTTGATGGCTCATCGTATTGCGCCATTACTTGCACTAATTGGTTAATAGCGTTCACATCTAAACGCTGAGTGTCAACTTGCAGGCTTTCGATTGGCGTTAAGCTATTGAAGGTTTGCTGTAGCTGCTCAATGGCTGCAGCGGCCGCATCTGAATTCACATTAAAACGGGCGTAATTTTCTATGGTCACTTTGTTATCAGTGCCAATAACAGAAATCACTAAATCACTGCCGACTTCTTTAAACCATAAGTCATTTAATGAGTAGCCGGAGAACACGAGTTCGTCTTCTGCTGCTCGATCGGGTGCTTCGTAAACAGTATCCTGACCAAAGTCTTCACTGAATATGTAGGTATCACTGCCGGTTCCGCCTTCTAAGCGATCGTTACCTGCGCCGCCGATTAAATAATCGTTGCCTGAACCTGCAACTAATATATCATCTCCGTCTTGGCCTGATAAAGTATCGTTGCCTGAATCACCTTGTAAGTTATCCGCACCAGCACCGCCTTCGATAACGTCATCACCAGCACCACCCGATAATAATGCATCGTCACCTGCGCCACCGCTTAGGTAATCGTTACCATCTTCACCAAATAAGGTATCGATACCTTGTTCACCGAATAGAATATCATCGCCACTACCGCCAGCCAGCGTATCATTACCATCGCCGCCTTTTAAATCATCACGGCCACTGTCGCCGTAAAGGTGGTCATCACCCTCACCGCCCAATAATATATCTTGGTCTGCACCACCATGAAGGGTGTCATTACCAGAGTCACCTTGAAGAATATCATCATGGGCACCACCATAGACTTCATCTTCCCCTTCACCACCGCTAATTAAATCAGAGCCTGTGCCACCATATAGTTTATCTTCACCCTCATGCCCGGTTATGGTGTCTGAACCTCGCTCACCATAAATTTCATCGTTACCGGAATCACCTTGTAAGGTATCAGCACCATCACCACCATACAGAGTATCGTCGCCTTCGTTACCGTTAATAATGTTGTTATACAAATCACCTTTAATGGTATCGCTGTGCTCTGAACCCACTACGTTTTCTATACTTTGATAAGTATCACCTGCGGCAGTACCACCGGTTGCTTCTGTTTCATTAGATAGATTTAAATGAACGGCTTGCCTGGAATCGTAATAAATAGCGGTATCACTGCCTGCTCCGCCATCTAATGCATCGGCACCCAAGCCACCAATTAATGTATCGTTACCTGAATCACCATGCAGTTCATCATCACCGTCACGACCACTAATAATGTCGTCACCGGCTAAGCCTTGTAATACATTATTACCAACATCACCCGTAACCCAATCGGCAATATCACTTGGTGAATTGTAAAAACCTTGCAGACTAATATCTAACGAGCCCACTTGTCGGTTGTCGCCAATAAACCAATTTTGCCCAGTAGAGAAAATTAAATTTTCTACTTTTGTACTGTCATCTAAAAACCAGTCTTCGATAATTAATTTATCGGCAGTACCATCAATCTGAATCTGTAAATTAAAACCAATGCGTTCAAAGTTTAAATCATCAGGGGTAATATTTGGACCAAATACGATATTATCATCGCCTGTACCAATAGTATTATTGGCACCAGGAACAGGTGCACTGATGCCTTGCGCAGCATCAAATTCGGCCACAGTCACTAGACCATCACCACGAGAGAAATGATATTGGTCGTTACCAAAACCACCAATTAAGCGATCATTACCTTTGCCACCATCAAGCTCGTTATCACTATTATCGCCAACTAAAATATCATCAAAGTTACTGCCGACAAGATTTTCAATTTCAATGACCGCATCACCAACAGCATCTGCATTAGTCAACTGAGAAGTAGTTTTAAATTCTCGCGTGGTTAGGTTAGCAAACACACCTTCACTGCCATTATTATAAGACAGGGTATCAATTCCCCCACCACCCATGATGATATCATCACCATCACCGGCGTCGATGTAATCATTGCCGCTGCCAGCACTAATAATATCGTTGCCACCGCCGGCTAAAATGCGGTCATCGCCGGCACCAGTGGTGATCCAATCTTTTCCTGCTCCTCCAATGAAAGTATTACTTTCTGAATCCTCACCGATCCAATTAGTGAATGAAGCTGCGTCAATATCTTCTGGTAAACCAAATACTCTGAATTTTTCTATAGAAGCTGCCGCCGTGCCAAACCACTGTTTAATGCGTACAGAATCTTTTATTTCCGAGAAGTCTTTATTATCTTCACCGGTATTTTCAATGGCAATAATAAGGTCTGCACCGTCACGCTTAACTCGAATATCTGCTAAAGAAACTGATTTTTTGAATTCAAGAACATCTTCCCCATCATCAACGGCTAAACTACCTAGTACACCAGATGAAGATGCACCGTAGGCATAAATATCAAAAATATTGGAAGTACCAGAACGTAGTTGACCAAAAAACTGATTGGCTAAACTACCATTTTCACTATCCCAAATTGCAGATGTCGTTCCTGCACCGTTTGAGCTAAAACCAGATTGATACTCAATATTGGTTCCGTCACTAAGTTCACCGGTTACCGTTGCCGCAAGTATTATATTGCCTGCTACAGAGTCAACTAATTGATCCTTACCATCACCCCGACCAAAAATAATCGTGTCATTACCTGAACCTGTGGTAATAAAATCATCACCCGCCCCACCGGATAACGTATCATCGCCTATGCCACCATAGATAACATCATTACCTTTATCGCCGGTAATAACATCATTACCACTAGCACCATAAAGGTTATCAGCGCCATCACCACCAACGACTAAATCATTATCATCGCCACCAGTTACTATATCGGTACCATGGCCACCCACAGCTACATCATTACCTGCTAATGCATCAACAATATCATCACCAGCACCCGCATTAATAAAATCAATACCGATACTACCTTTGATTAAATCATTACTGGGCGTGCCACTAATAAACGATTGAATATTCGCTAAATCAATTCGCTGCCCATCGGAAAATTGTAATGCTTCAACACGCCTAAAAATATTACTCCAATCATTGACGATGAGTTTATCATTCGTTTTTTCACCAGAATCATTTAATAAAGTAATGATAAATTCATCACTCTCAATATTGTGACTAATATTAATATGATTTAGAGTTATATCTTTTCCGAATTCAATGACGTCTATTCCGCCACCATCTCGTGCACCAAAGGTATTAGGTAAATCTATATAATTTTTAATGGCATCGTAATTCTCTAAACCTAATAGGTACTCACTTAATGTATTTTTTTCCTTTGCCGCTTCTTCATCAAACTGATCATCAAAATCACTAATAATATCTGTGCCATAACCTCTGCCAAAAATATAAACATCGTTACCCGCACCACCAAAAAGATCGTCTCTACCTTCACCACCATCTAGGACATCTGAGCCCATATTACCCGTTAACGTGTCATTATCAGCACCACCTGCTAACCAATCAGAACCCTCAGCACCATTTAACGTATCGTTTCCTGCACGACCTTGCAGTAGGTTATTATTGCCACCTCCTGCATTTAAGATGTCATTACCTGCACCGCCATCTATCCAGTCTGCAAGACTTCCGCCCGTAATAGTATCGGCGCCAGTACCTCCCAAAAAGTCATTTCCTAAATCATTACCTTGAATAACATTTCCACTATCATTTCCTTTAATAATTAAGGATGCAGCCGTATTCTCTAAAAGATCAGATGTTTTCATCACCTCAGCTAACTTGGCGTTTAAATCCACTTGATTGACGAACTCAATAACATCTTTTAAATCACCAGTAACATAATCTTTTATGGTATGTTTTTGGCCATTATTAAGATTCAAAATGATGTTACGCTCGTTATTCGAAAAGTCGAATTCGACGCCCGCATAGCCTGCGCCCTCAAACCCGATTCCACCTGAGGTATCCCCAGAGGTAGCGTTTTGGACATCGATAAGATGACGCCAGCCACCAAAATGATCCGAAGCATGACGGCGATCTAAACGCGCCTGCTTGGCAAAGGTAAGCGCTGCATTCCATGTCACCGTAAATGCAGAGTTTTCATCCATTAACATTAATGCATTAATAGTGCTGCTATTTGTACGATATAAAGAATAATCAGCCCCAATTTGAATACGGCCAACCAATAAGGATACGACATCAGCGTTTGGAGTAGAGTTTAAAAATTCACTGAC
>JBNMOT010000031.1:0-27000 GCA_051275515.1 Oleispira sp.
AATAGAAGGCAAAGATAACTGCCAGCCTAAACCAGCAATGCCTTGACCAAAACCCGAGCTGTAGTTTAAAGCAACCGACGGTGCATGACCTGCAGTTCCAGCAGGCACAGCGATGTCTACCGAATAGCTAGCGCCACCGGTATTTAAACTAGGCTCAAAACTTTTCCCTAATCCTTCAAGGCTACCAGGGCCTGAAGGAAGGGAAATGTGATTGGCTTTGATTTCTGTTTTTTGTTCTGCTAACAACTGAGTAGAGCAAAATAACAAACCGACTAAGGCAAACTTACATACACGCATGAACAATGGCTGACTCATTTAAATAGCAATCAATTATCTTTAAGGAGCTCTATAACCAGTTGCTTGCCAGTAAAAATGCATATTTAATCCAGAGTTATTACTTCTATTTGCTATAAAATTATTACTCCGAATAGAGTGAACATAAATTTCACTATCTCCATTCCAACCTTGGTTAGTTACGATATTCGTTGTTACATTATGAGCCGTCGTAAAAGCTGTTGGATAATTTACAATCATATCTCCAGTAGTATTGGAGTAGACGATTCCCCATTGCATCATAAAACCTGTTTCTTTGTCCCAAAAATAACCGTTTTGAGCATTACTCATTTGGTTCTTTTTAGTTGCACCACGAACTGTTGTACTAGCCGCTGGCAATCTTGCTGTAGAAATTGTTCCTGCATTTAAATTTGAGGCATTACGAAAATAAGTATTATCTAGCCCATCCAACTTATTAGCATCAGCAGCTTTTGCCGTTTTCCCTAAATACTTATTTTCCAACAAAGTATTTCCATCATAAATATTGCTTCCATAAATATTAGTGAAGTTCCAAGAAGAAGTACCGATTGAGCTAGCGCCTCCTTGTTGGTATGGCAATAAACCATTAGTGGTTGTACGAAACCAACCAGCTGTTGACCCACCAGGAAGAGTGATACCTGGATATCCATTAGCCGAAGTACTTCTCATGAAGTTAGTTGAATCCAGTCCATCAACTTTATCAGCATCAACTGCTTTAGCCGTATTACGTAAAAAATCGGTCGAATTTAATCCATCCAATTTATCTGCATCTTTTGCTTTAGCGCTCGTAAATTTTCCCTCTAGTGTTGCTAAACGAGAATTAGATCCCGCAGCAGCAGCAAAATAAGTAGAATCTTTACCGTCGAGTGTATTTGCATTTTCAGCATTATCCGCTTGAGTTGCATGCGTTGCGTGGTTCGCAGTATAAGCATGAAAGGTAGGCACTAACTGGCTACGTGGAAACATTTCTGCACCACCATTAATCGATATACCTAGATATTTTTGCTGAGCAAAATTAACCGTATTTTTACCCTCTCCATATAGCGGAGCCTGTGTTGCATAGTTACTTTCAACCATAGGGCTAATTGCCCCAAGCAATACATTCACATAGCCATGTATCACACTCACACTTGGGTGCGTTTCTGTCCACAAAGACGTGCCGCCCGTTGGCGTTTCGTAGATGTAAAAGGTTAAATCATAAGTGCCATCACTCACGATTTTATTATTACCACCGTGTAAGCGACCTTGAAAAGGTACCAAGCGCGTAATGTCGTTGGCGGCGAATACAACCTGACTGCTAAACGTTAATTCCAGCAAGGTTAACAGTGCTAAAACCATCCCTAACGTAGATTTCATTTTATTTACTCCCAATTTTATAAATCTTTCAAATCATCTTTTCAGATGATATTTTTAACTTATGGTTATAAAGAATATTTTATAACCATAATCTTTTAATTAGCACCGCTCTACATCAATTAGAAAATTGAATATCTCGCGGCTTGCCATAGCTGTATTGAATATCAATTTCGATATCACTAAGGTACTGCAATTTTAAATCGCGGTTATTAAAGCGATTATTCTTCATGCGTAATACCCAAGTACTTACTGCTGGGCTGTGACTCGCAAGCTGTGTATTTGGATCTACCTGCGGGCTAGCGTAACCATCTACTGTGGCATCAACCGTTGCAATAAAAGGTGACTTCTCAATCGTTCTACCCTGCTGCAAGGTATACGATAAAATGTCATCACGAGCGGGGTATTCAGCAAAGAAAGTTCGAATAAAAGCTCGATCTAACATCACTAAATCGACCAGTGCAGGAATAGTTTTTGAGCTACCGCGAATAGAGCGTGAAGCCGTACTGACTAGGTTAACTGCAATGGATTCAATTTTAATATTCGGGTGATTAGGGAATAAACGCTCATCAGCGATATCCATACTGAATTCAAACTGTAAGTCGGGGTTATCAACATTCTCACCAATATTACGTTTGTCATCAATAAAGGAGCGGAATTTTGCTTCTGCTACATTCGGGATGAATTCCCCAAAACCTAGCAAGTCATCACGCATCGAAAAACGCACACGTGAAGTCTGGCGCTCTGGATAACGCAGTTGACGCATTTTCACATCCCACGCTTGCAGGCCATCTAAATAGTCATCCAAACTTGGGCTGTAAGTAGAAGCAAACTGAGCCGAGAAAACAGATTCAGCACGCACGAATGGATCAAACGAAACGGCTAAAGGCTCAGGTAAGCCACCATCTAAACGTAATACAGGGTTATTGTATTTTTCCGACCACATGTATTCCATGGACTTGGCCGCGTAATAAGAAAGCTCTAACGCAGTTTCAAAAGTATCTTCTGCAGCTTGTTCGGCACGTGATGCTTCTACACGGTAGGCAGGGTTGTTGTAATAGGCTTCAGAGAAATCTTCTTGGGCAACAGCGTAGTTGGCAAGAATACGTTCGAACTTTTTATACAAGGTTTCTATCGTTGCGTATTGTCTGTTATAAGCTGCATCAGCCTGTTCCATAGATACATTGAGAGTCGCCATCTCTAGCAATATACTTTTTACCGTTGCAATGCTATTTATACCCTCTATTTCTGCTTGCTGAATAGACTGTAACAGAGCTAATGCTTTCTGCCCTTCAGCTAATTCTAATACATCAGGATTCCTAGATCTTCCATCACTAGTACCCCAGCTCTTCCCTTCTGATTCTGAAAAATTTACACCTGCACTTATACTAGCACTCGTGCCTAAACTAAATCCAAAATTAGTTGTAGGCCCTCCTAGACCTCCTACTGAGATACCACCACTTATTGAAGTAGATGAACCAATACTGATACTTGCAGATCCTCCTATAGAGGACCCTTTGGATGTTCCTGAGGATGTTCCCTTTGACACATTACAACAGGAAGCCATCGTATTCATAAACTGTAAAACACTAATTCTTTTCCCATTCGCAAGTACTAAAGTAGCGACACTTTCACCTCGATCCAATTCAATCTTTGCACGACTATTCACAACTTGCATCTGTGTTGAAATTTGAGTTAGCTGTAAGTCCGCTTCTGCTAAAGCATGTACCTGAATACCAATTTGCCCTTGGCGCTCATGCATAGAGGAAATATATGCAGCTGTTTTATATTCATCGCGCCCTTCTTTGGTAGTCAAATCAAAATCTGCAGAAGAAACTCCCGCAAGCTCAACTAATTGATCAATGTATTGGCTGGTTTGCTGGCGAAGTTCTGTTTTCAAAGAGGTCTCATCAGTTTCAAAAGTACGCTGATTCGCACGGGCTAATTGCTCGGCTTGTGTTGCATCATTAACACGGGCACGGGCCAACTGTAAGAAGTTTTCAACACGTTGATACGGAACAAAATCACCCGCGAGTAGCAGCGGATTAAAGCCACTTTGTATATCTTGGTATAAGCGATCACTGTCGTTAATTTGGCGTTTTATTTGATAGCCATTATTGGTTTGAAAATCCTCTGCATTTTGCATCACGGCCAGCGTTAAAGACTGCAAGTATAAATGGCTACCGACTTTCTTTGCCCGCTTGGCCGCATCTAAACGCCCTGCTTGGTTTTGGATCCTATCGTTATTAAAATCCAAATCTTCTGGCCCCGGGAAGTTTTTATACGGAGGGTTATCAACATCGTTAACATTGTCTTTGTAATAAATATACTTAGCTTCGCTATTGGCCGCCATGCCATAGCGATTTAGCAGTTCAGCGTAGCGCTGATATTCATTAGGTACTTTTGGCCCTTGGCTATTTTCTACCAAAAAGGGAAAGCGCTCTGTTGGGTTATCTGACTTAGAGCGTAATACAGTGCCATAACCTACCATGTAAGGGGTTAGCTGAGCTAAACCGTCTTTCATCTCGGTGACACTGTCACCCAATAACTCTATTTGAGTTTTAGTTTGCGAATCATCGGTTTTAAAACGTGAGCGTAGACCATTAATTAATAGATCGTTACCTTTTAACAACTTGCCTTCGGCCAAATAATTTAGGCTTTCTTGTAAGCCCCATTCAGCGACATTTTTATTTTTACCGGTTAAACCAGAGTCGACCAGTATTTGAAAGGCGCTTGATGCTAATACAAAATAGTCTATATGCTTTAATGCGGCCCCATGGCTATCAACCTCGTTACAGCCACTCCCTGTTGGTGATTGATTATAGCTTTGAAGTAGCTCGGTATAGGTTTTTCCTGCGCCACGCACGGCTTCGCCACCAAACCATACTTGTTTATAGCGTTCGCCACAGCCGACTAGATTCCAAGCAGCTGTTAATCCAGCATGAGCTGGCTCTGGTAAGCGATCTCTCGCACTGGCCAATGACATAGATAACGTGCACGCAATGACCGTTATTAAAAACACTATCCGTGTAAGCATTCCGGTGAATAAACGAGCAAATAAATAATTAGCAGTTTTCATTTTATTCTGCACCTTCTGAACTTTGTATACCGATATCTAAGCGGAAGCTGCCACCATAAACAGGAGGACTGTGAATTAGCTGCCCTGTGGATATATGCATTCGATAATGTTTATTTAGATTACCTGATTGCTCATTCATACCTGTCGGCACAAAACTGAACTGGCTCGGGTCTTGAGGGTTTTGGAATAAATCATTACTTTGGTTGGTTTCAGTACCGTCATCGGCTAATGCTTTGAAACTGTCACTGTCTTCAGCACCTTGATTACGGCTTTCTGTTTTATAGGGAGGACGATCGATATCAAAGGTCGCCATATCCATGGCTTTCAGTCCTGAAGTACCCGCACCGGCATAGGTTGAATAGCTACCAAAGTGCAACTGGTTAAGGTTGTTATACGAAAGCGCAATGTTTTTGGTCGTATAAATCAGCGCCTCAGGATTCCCTGAGTCTGTCACGTCACTGGATAATTCTAAATAATAAATACCTGCGTTTTCTGCCAAATGGGTAATATCATAGCTCCATGATTCGCCACTCGATATGTTTGAATTTATTATTGAAGCCACACCTTGCTCATTCTTTTTATACAAATTCCAACGTCTTTTCAGCAGTACTTTATTCATCTGTTGATAGTTGGTGATATCAACTGCTTGTAATGTCGTACTGAAGTTTGAATTATTAGTGATTTGACTGGTTAAAGGTGAAATTATTACTTTCATTACGCCACTAGTCGCCACCAATTTCGGCTGTAGTTGTGCAAGCTGCTCAGGATTTAGGCTTTGTATGTAATCACTTTCGCTATTGCATAAACTCGCCACTGATTTCAAGCAGCCCTTTATTCGTACCGAAGTTACTGTTGTTTCGTAACCTAGCTGTGCAACTGTAATATCGTAATCACAAGGAATTAATCCATCAAATACAAACTGGCCTGTTTGCTGGTTAGTAATGACCGTTTTAACGATGCCACAGCCGGTTAGTTGCAATCGAATGCCGGCCTCTGTCTGACCGCTGATTTTATAAACTTTGGCACCACTAATATCGATAGTCCAAGACTCTAACTGGCCAACAGTTGTGGAATAATTCTTAATTTTAAGTTTCCATGTGCCTAGAGATAACTGGCCATTTAATAAATCGAGTGATTCAACAGATTCATCATGATCGTCAAAACGAACATCGGCTAACGTTCTTAGTTGCTTTTCATGAAGTTTAATTTCTGTATTTTTTGGACTAATTAAATACACGTCTAATTGTTCTGGAAGTGAGTGCTGAATTCTTAAATTGGTTTTCACATCAGTGATCGAGTAGCGGTCTGTTACATTAAATTCAAATATTGATTCACCATCATCAACGGCGGATGAAACAATCTCACCGATTACCGGTGTGGTTATGGTCAAATCTTTTTTCTTCGGAAGTGGCGATAATCGGTTCGCGACAAACTTACCGGTTAATCGAATGGGTTGTTCAAAAATACCGTATATGTTTTCCGCATACGTCCCTTTCAGATCTAAAGGTGATAAACCGTCACGGCCGTCACTGCGCTGACCAATGATAGTAAACTCACGACGAATATCTGTCTGATAGGGATTGTGTTCATGATCTTTCGGCAGATAGAGTTGCCCCAATACTTGAAAATGTGACTCGGGGTCATTGATATAGCTACCACTTAGATAAGTCGTTTCAGGTATTAATAATGATCTTTCTTCATCCAGAAAAGCCTTAACCCCATCGCCATCTCGAGCAAAACTTAAAAAGTATTTTGGGTTATGTAAATCGGCTTTTTTGCCATCAATCTCATCGAGCCTCACGGTAACTTCATAGTCACCTACCACGTCTGCCACTGCCATTGATACCGATATGCGTTTTTCTGCCGTGCTGCCATTCGCCGTTAAAATAAGTTCAGTGGTGTAGTTATCACTGGGAGCCAAGCCAACTCGGTTTACCACCATAACAAGCTCGCCATTGGTATCTGATACGTTACCAACTACATTGTTGGTTAATACGGGCTGTTCGTTTGCATCAAACGCTTCAAATAATAACCATTTAACCGGAGGTTCTAATCGAGCCTGCCAGCTTAATACGCCGTTGCCTTCGTTGGTAATCGACAAGCGCTGGCGATTTAAAAAGTCACCAAAAGCGAGAGATTTTTGGGTATTAGGAAAGTCATAATAACCATCACCATCCCAATCAATATCACCTGGGCTTGATGTCTCCCAAAGCGTTTCTTTACCGTATTCAGTAAGATTTAATAAAGGCTCTAAATCAACATCGGGGGGTAGTAAGGTGCCCATATTGGGTATTAAGCTTGTTTGTTCTGTTACGTACATCCAGTAGCCTTCGATTGGCTGCACCTGGGTGAACTCTTCTTGCAGTATTATTTGCGAGCCACCTGACTTTTTAACCGACAGGAAATTATTTTGTGCTTGGTTATAGCTCCACAGTTCAAGGTAAGGTACCCCCGCAAATGCCTGCTCATGAGACATGGCTGTTTCACTTGAAATTCCCAGCAAGTTCCATCCCGGGTAAAGAATTTGCTCGCTAATATTGCTTGAGCTACCTTCGATGTTTAATGTTAAGTCTTGGTCAACTTTTATCCAGTAACCTTTACTTGTTTCTAATTCTATAAGATTAGAATTAAGGTCAAAGGATTTTTGTGGCCAGCTATGCCAAGTTTTATCGGCATTATCAAAACTCCATACCGCATTCAGTGCACCGTTTGATGATGCTTCACCAAAGATACTCTCAAGGCTTCGATCTTGAGGTAATGTAGGAAAGCTAACCAGCTGCCAACTATTTTTCTGTAAGGTGATGGTATAAGCCGATACTTTTAGCGAGAAAAGCAATGCGACAAATATCAAACCAAATAGAGGTATTAATCTTTTCATATTTATTAACTCTACTTAGCAGGAAAACCTGGTGGGCCAAAGGAATGTTCTGAAGACAGCTTTGCTTTGCTGGTAACCATTTGATCTGACTTAATGTCTATCTCATAACTGGCTCTAGCCTTCTTTAAATAGGCGGCTAAAGTTTTTTGCTTAGACTGATTAATCAGTTTATTGCGAATTTCATTTTTAACGTCTGCAAGAGGTGTAATCAGTTTGGCGCGTTGATTAATAAGTCGTATTAAATATTGGCCGTTATTAACCGATATTGCGGATGATACTTTCCCTACTTTTAATTCATTAATATTTTCAAATATTGCTTTCGGCAGACCCGAAATTTTAGTATTTTTGGTCATCCAAGATAATTTCCCGCCACGATACTGGCTCGATAGGTGATCAGAACTTTGGGCATATTTGCCAAAGCCGCTATCCGCTGGCAGATACTCTGCAGCCTTTGAAATTTGCATTAATGTAAGCTCATGTTCTTTTTCAATATCGTTGCGTCTTAAATAAACGGCGACACGAAACATGGCTGGTTTGGTGAATTGACTATTATTTTCTTGGTAATACAGCTCGATATCCAGCTCAGTTACCTTGGTATTCTTAGCCACTTTTTCAGCTAAATACTTTTTGTATTCATAAGCTAATAGCGTTCTTTGATTAATTATAAACTCTGGGTTTTTATCAAAATTATTTTCAATCGCTTTTTTATACATTACTTGATCATCAATCAAACTTTGTAAAATGGCCATTCTCCCTTCTTCACTGCTGCTATTAGGGTTCGTGCTATGAAATGCCAGAAGATGATCTAACTCAGAACGATATATAAGATCTGAATCGATACTTGCTAATACGGCACTGCTTTCTGCGGAGCCATCATAGGGGTATTCAACCACCTCAATTTCGGGTGAACAGGCTGCCAATGAAATCGTTAAGACTAACATTGTGATCAATACATTCAGTTTTTGCATTATTGACCGACCTTAACTTGTAGTTCATTAATAACAATCTGCCCTGATGCGGTCACTAGTTTCACATTAACGGTCGCATCATTAATCAGGCCATTATCTGCGAATAACAAATAGAGATTTGCGGTATTATTTGTCGGATAAATTATTGAATTTTGAGGCTCAACCCGAAGTGTACCGTCGTCTATCTCGGCCGATTCGATGTGTATATAAATAGCATCATCATTTAATAAACTACTGACCATTGCTTGGACTTGTACCTTCGAGTCTTTCATCAAGCTCACTTCAGCAACTAAATCTAGTTTTGCAAGCGGAACTATATTGGGTGCGTCTGGTGAACCGTTAGCAATCGGTAGATTCGGTAGCTGAGTTGCACTTGAGCCACTGTTATTAGATTCACTACAAGCAATCAGCATAAAAACGCATATAAAGATTAATAAGTTTTTCATTATTTATGCTCCCAGAAGTATATTTTTCCATCAGAGTGCAGTGATACAAAACCACCGGTGATGAGTTCAATTTTTCGTACATAAGTATGTGGTGCTGCCACACGGCCTATAAATGCACCGTCTTCAGCTGAATACCAGTCGATTACGCCGTCTTTTCGACCGACATAAATATCGTTGCCTACCGCTTTTATTGCTGAAGCTTGAACCCCTTTAACAATTTCTTGGCTATTGTAGTTATTGATATTCATCGCAAATATTCCTGAACCACTAAAACTATCAGCCAATAACATGGTACTACCTGAGAATTCGGCCACTACTCGTGCACAGCAATCTGCTTGCCCACTGATGTTATAAATTTGCTCTGAAGTACGAGAATTCCACACAAACATGATTTTTTCAGGAGATGAAGATTGAATATAAAGCAGGTCACCACGTGCAAAAATACTGGTTAAGACACCGTCATAAATATGAAATTTAGTGATGTAGAGTAAGCGCTGAAGGTCCCAATGAATAACACCCCCATCAGCATGCAGGCTATAAAGAGAATCGCCATTAATTGCCATATCGGTGACTGAAGAAGAGCTGCGATTAAAGTCGATTAACTTTGTTGAAGAAGGTAGATCCCAAACTTCTATGCTGCCGTTAACATTACCCATAATTAATAGGTTATTAACATTGAGGATTTTTGTAACCCCGTTAGGATCTGATGATTCTAACGTTCTTACTTGTGCAAGATTTTTACTATTATATATTTTAACTGAGGCGTTATTGGTTGATGAAACCGCTATTTCTTCACCAAATAAAGCCATATCGGAAGCACCTGCACTAAAGGCCGATACACTGCTGATCATTACGGCTTCTTGGGTGCTCACCGATTGAGGATCTGTTGGGTCGGTGCCATCGTTATACTCTTGAAATGCCGTGCGTCCATCAGCGTCCAAGTCAGAGTTTTTATCACTGGCATTCTGAGGATCTAAACCGTTAGCAAGTTCAAATCCATCTTGCATACCGTCTGAATCTGCATCTTCTTGACCACTGTGATTTCCGTCAATACCATAAGGGATTCCATCACCATCAAAATCAATATTGCCGCGAGGAAGTGGTGCATCGGGATCATTAGCTGCAATATCTTTATAGTCTACGATGCCATCACCATCGAGATCTTTAGTGGAGTTAGTGCCACTAATTAGGCGGAACCTATGTTCGAAACCAGAAAGCTCACCGGTATATTGAACCAGATCGGTTAAGCCGTCGTTAGTATAATCTAGAGTGAAAAACGCATCATAAGGACTGCCAGTATTTAGCTGTGCCAGTTGACTTGTAAGTGTCCCTGTCTCGGTCGCGATTTTTGTCATCATTAGCTGTTGTAGTAACGATTCTGAGATAGCGCCTTTTTTATAGGTATTAAAAGACAAGTCGATGTAGTGCTTCTGGTCAGTTGCACGCACCAATATATCTTTCTTTAAATCGAAACCCGTTTCTTTGACATTATCTATAATAGAAAAATGGCTATTATTAATATGGGTTTGGCTGGTTACTAATTGTGGGGCTGAAAAATTAAAGTCTATTCCATCCCAGCGGCCTTTTAAGAAAGCAATCGTATTCGCTTTGGTTTTATTCGTTATTGATAGTTCTAGCCCTGAAACTATTATATCTGGCACACCATCTACATCTAAGTCGTTAAGAGTGATAGCCCCTGTAAAATCGACAATAGGGATGCTCATTCTCACAGAACCACCGTAAGGCACTCCTTGAGGATTTCGATCAAATATATAAAGTTTTTTAGAAGACTTACTATAGGCCCATAACTCTGCTGAGTTAATTCCATCAAAATTGGCAAAGCCGATTGTTAATTCGCCGCCCGTGGGTACAGAAAAGAGTGTCACGAGCACAGGCGTTGAGAATTTATTTTCACTTGTTTGTAATAATACAAATAAATTACCCGTTGAAGTCGATACTAAAATATCAATTTCACTATCTATATTCCAATACGCGGGGATAATTGAGGTTGGCTTTCCAAGTAACTGTTCGTCCCATAAATCACCTGAATCAGTGCTTAAATAAGTAATGTTATCTGTATGTGCATGCAAAGGCGCAAACATGCCATTATTTGAGTATTGCTTAGGAAATTCATACGCTCGTGTAGGGTTTGTAGACAGCGTGTATTCGTCTTGATTGGAATAACCGTCACCATCATAATCGCCAAAAGGGTCATAACTGCCTGTTAAAAATTCTTGGCCATTCGAAATTCCATCACCATCAATATCTTCTGCACCAAATTTTACCGGATCATTGGGGTCATTTGGATTTGTTCCATTAGCGACTTCTACAGTATCGAGAATACCATCACCATCTGAATCAAATCCTTGTGGCAGCTCTAGATCCAGCTGCTTAAATTTTCCACGTTCATCAATAAACACATTAGCAACGGCCAGGCCTGAGATACGAAGTTCAATAACATCCCCAACTCTTGCTTTACTCGCGTTACGAGGACCTACACCGGCTTCCAGAGGCACTTCTAAAGAAAATTGAAATTGATTTTCTGCATTTAGTTCAATATCAGATAAGGTGACGCCAGATAGCGAAGTCGATACCGTCATTCCTTCTTGTTGTACAATGACACCAGAAGTTTTAACGTTTCCAAATATCACAAAGGATGGCTCTGGAACACTCGCCATACTTGGGAATGCCAAACACACTATTAATGCAGAAATTAAACGCAGCATAAAACCTCCAGTTTCAAATGGATATTTCGCTTTAAAAAAAGAGTTGCTGAAGAAATACAGCTATAAAAAGGAAAGCGCTTCCAGCGATCGAAGAACCCTGACTCCATAGGCTCACGCATAGTAGCTTACAGAAGCATTGGTTTCAATACTAAAAACTTAATAAAAAATGACTAGATCTTTACATAGGTTACAAGAACTAACTCATTAGCCCAATCCATCAAGGGGTCAGAGTACTTGATTTTTGTGACCCCTTGATTGATTCCTTAGGTGTAGCGATTATTTCGTGCATCAACAGTGAGTAAATACTGAGCTAGATAGTAGGTGATCATAATGGCGTAACGGGCCCCTTCAATGGGGGCGTCAAAACGGTTGAAGGCAATAATTGAGTCTGACACCATAAATGCCAGTGCGCCTAAAATCACCAATGCATGATTCTTTGCTCCCAAGCTAGTAGTAACGCCCATTACCGTAATTACACCAATATAAAAATACACCGCAATCGCTAACTCCCCTAAATTTGGGCTAAGAATAGTGGCGGAAATGAATGTTGATGAAACGATGGTAAGTGCCAGTAATACTCTGAGTAGGTTGAATTCAATGTTGCGGCAAAAAACCACTAAGTAACATATATGGGCAATGAGAAAGGCGCTTAAGCCGAAGATGAAATTATCAAATTCCATAAAGATATCGCCGCCAGCAGAAAACCCCAATGCGGCCAGAATACCTATGCGTTTCCAATCGCCGGTGGCACGTATTACTAAAATGGCCAACATAGTAATAGGCACTATTTTAAGTAGGGTAGTTAATACTGACGGTGTATAGGGAAGTAATACGATAAATAATATAGCGCTTAGCCAAAAAAATGCTTCGATGATTTTGTTAGTGGTGAATGATTTTGCCACGGTAAATCCCAAATAATTAATAAGTATTTGGGCATACCATAAATGGTGGCGGGTATATTGGCTAGAATTTTATAACGTGAGTGAGAGTTAAATCTAAAGAATACCAGGCGAAAATATGTGCCTGGTAAGCGACGTTAGCTCTTTTGCTATGTATTTCTTCCCGCATCTGTTTTTGCATTTCTTTGCGCTCATCACTAAGTTACATCCCATTAATAATCAATGATCCTTGCGGTTCAACCCGGGGTTCATAATTTTAAGAGGTCTTTCTTCGTCATCGTAAAGCGCTTTACCCACCGGGGTGACCCGTGTGGTTAGCTCTTCGTATAGCGGTTCACTTTGTGTGGTGGCGGCCTCTTTCGCTTCTTTGTGTTGTTTATACGTTTCAGTAAAACCACAGCCTACGCAATCACGAATCTCTGTTTCTTCTTCATCACGATACATGCGGATTTTATCCATCTCGCCACACTTGGGGCAAACAACGCCGGCGATGAACCGTTTTGTAATCAGTTTTTGGCCCATTACAAGGCTCCTTGTGTATGGGTATCGATGCCGCAGTGGCTTAACAGTGCGTCGGTTGTTGGCGCACGGCCACGGAAACGTTCAAACAATATCGCAGGTTCTTCACTACCGCCTTTTTGCAAAATCTCGGTTAAGAAACTTTGGCCGGTAGTGGTATTAAAAATCCCTTCGTCTTCAAAACGAGAGAAGGCATCGGCGCTTAAGACTTCGGCCCACTTATAGCTGTAATAACCGGCTGCATACCCCCCGGCGAAAACATGGCTGAAGCTATTTTGAAAACGGTTGTATTCAACAATCGGTACGACCGCAACTTGGCTACGCACGTCTTCGATGATGCTATTAATGTAGTTGTTTTGTTCTTCTGCATTAAGCTCAGGTTGATATTCACGGTGCATGCGAAAATCAAATAATGAGAATTCCAGTTGGCGCGCCATGATCATTGCACTTTGAAAGTTCTTCGCCGCTAGCATTTTTTCTAGCAGTTCATCGGGTAACGGTTCGCCCGTTTCATAGTGACCGGAGATAAAGGCCAGTGCTTCTTTTTCCCAGCACCAGTTTTCCATAAACTGGCTTGGCAATTCTACCGCATCCCAAGCGACGCCGTTAATGCCACTCACGGCGGCGGTTTTAATCTGGGTGAGCATGTGGTGTAAGCCATGACCAAACTCGTGAAATAGGGTGGTGAGTTCATCGTGGGTTAATAGCGCAGGTTTGCCATCAACCGCGGGGCTAAAGTTACACACTAAATACGCAACAGGTAACTGTAAAGCACCACTTTCTAATGTACGGCGTACACGGCACTCGTCCATCCATGCACCGCCGCGTTTTTTATCACGGGCATACAAATCAAAATAGAACTTGGCGATAACCTCGCCGTCTTTTTGAATGTGGAAGAAGCGCACATCGGGATGATAAGAATCAAACTCAGTTTGTTCTTCTATATTAATGCCGTATAGACGGTGCACGGTTTCGAACATGCCTTTTAATACGGTATCGATGGGCAGGTAAGGGCGAATCAATTCTTGTGAGATGCTGTATCTATATTGGCGCAACTGCTCGGCATAAAAACTGATATCCCAAGGCTCTAACGTATCGATGTTAAATGACTCTTTCGCGTAAGCCTTCAGTTCACTGAATTCTTGCTGGGCTTGCGGCACGGCTTTTTCAGCAAGGTCGGTTAAAAAATCGATCACTTGCTGCGGGTCATTGGCCATCTTGGTGGCGACGGAATATTCGGCGTAATTATTGAAATCTAATAGCTGGGAAAGCTCATGGCGTAATGCCAAGATTTCATTCATGACGTCAGAGTTATCAAATTTATTGTCTCCGCCTGATTCTGAATAACGATCGGAGGCGCGGGTTGCATAGGCTTTATACATTTCATGGCGCAATTCACGGTTTTCGCAATAGGTTAATACAGGGAAATAAGACGGGAAGTCTAAGGTAAATAAGTAGCCTTCTTGCTCTTTGGCTTTTGCCTGCTGTTGCGCCAATGCTAAAGCAGAATCGGGTAAACCCGCGAGTTCTGTTTTATCGGTAATGACTTTTGTCCAAGCTTGGGTTGCATCCATCACGTTTTCACCAAACTTGCTGGTGAGTTCCGACATGCGTTGTTTGAGCTTGCCGTACCGTGATTTTTTCTCACCTTCTAACGCGATACCCGCTAAGCGGAAATCGCGCAGCGCATGTTCGATCGACGTTTTTTGCTCGGTATTTAATGTGTTAAATTCTTCGCTATCGGCTAGTTTTTTATAGGCCTTATACAGGTCTTGGTTTTGACCCATTTCGGTAGAGTAAGCACTTAATAGTGGCAAGCACGCGTTGTAGGCATCGCGTCGTTCATCGCTGCTCACCACCGAGTTCATGTGGCTAACCGGTGACCAGGCTTGGCTTAATTCATCGTCCCACGCTTCCATTGGTGTGACGAGTGCTTGCCAGCTAACAGGGGTTGTGCCTGAATTAATGTCTTTTAATAGCTGGTTGATCCGCTGTCGGTTATTGTTAAGCAAGTGTTCCATGGCGGGGAAGGCATGCTCTGGTTTAATTCGAGAAAATGAAGGTAGCGCATTAGCCGTTGTTGCTTGTAATAATGGGTTGTCATTAGTACTAGGGGAAGTATTTGGCATGAATAGGGTCTCGATTAAAGGCTTCGATTGTGCAAAGCATACGGAATAATTTAAGATATTAACCACTTAAGATATTAACTATAGATGATGACGATTGCTCACATTTCAAGCGTCGCAGCCAATCTACCCTTGCAGGAGTTGGAAAAAGTGAAAAATTCAGTTCGATCGTATCAAGGTACGGTCCCTAAATTAGGCGATAAGGTTTTTATTGATCGCAGTGCCGTGGTGATTGGGGATGTGGAGATTGGTGATGACAGCTCTGTTTGGCCATTAACCGTGATCCGTGGCGATATGCATCATGTTCGTATTGGGCAGCGCACCAGCGTACAAGATGGCTCTGTATTGCACATTACCCATGCCAGTGATTTTAACCCAGGTGGCTATCCGTTAATTATTGGCGACGACGTCACCATTGGCCATCAGGCGATGTTACACGGCTGCACCATTGGTAATCAGGTCTTGATCGGTATGAAGGCGATGGTGATGGATGGTGTGGTGATTGAAGATAAGGTGATCGTTGCGGCGGGTGCCTTAATACCCCCGGGTAAAACATTAGAGAGTGGTTATATGTATGTTGGCAGTCCGGCAAAAAAAGCGCGACCGCTAACGGAAAAAGAACTGCGTTTTTTCCCGTATACCGCCGCTAATTATGTCAAGTTAAAGGACAAACATATTGCTGAAGGTTTTGCAGAGTGAGCGGCTTTTAAGTTAGCGATTCTTTATTTAACGATAGGTTAAGAATTTTTTACCCGAGCTAATTAAGTGTTCTTGTTCGTTACAGCTGGCAAGGCTAATTTTTCCTTGCGAGTTGTAGAGCAGCTGTGTGATGCCTGCATTAACCAGTGTCCAATTGAACTGAAACGCATAGTGATCACTTAAGCCTAAGCAGTGTTGAATAATGGCCGTAATCGGGCCACCGGAAGAGAACACAACGACGTCTTTGCCATCGGCTTTTTCAATCGTATCGAACAGTGCTTGCCGACAGCGCTGAGTAAATTGCTGCCAAGATTCAATATAATCGTCATCGTGCTGACCACTGATCCAGCGGTCTATCGAGGTTGAAAATAAAGCCTGAAAGGCTTTTTTAGGGTTTGGTTGCTTTATAAGATACGCCCCTAATGCTGTTTTTTGCACAAGCGTATGACTGCCCATTCCTTGCTTACGATAGCCCGGTATTTTCAGCTCAGCGTGGGCTGCCGCAATAATGTCATCACTATCGAATTCATTAAACCCAGCCTCTTCTATGATAGGACCGTGCGCATGCCAATTTTTTTGCGCGCCCGCAAGTGTTTCTCTATGGCGACGCATAGCACCATGCACCACGAGCTTGGCTTCAACTGAGCGCGCGAGTAATGAGTGTCCCACTAACGCGCCTTGCTGGTGGCCAAGATCTGACAGCTGATCATAATCGAGCTTATCAAATCCAGCTTGGCCATGACGGACGAGATAAATAGAGGCCATTATTACTTTTTCTCCATCATTTAATGCCAGAATCTTTAATGATCTTTGCACAACGCCAATTCACATATTGCACGATTAACCAAAAATGTTTAAAGGCCTTATTATCGGTTTGCTTATGGTGATAGCGATAATAAATTTGCTGCACGATAACCGCCAAACGGAATAAACCAAATACCTCGTAAAAGGCCCAGTTGGATTTTTCAAAGCCCATTTTTTCACAATAATAATCGACCACTTCATCGCGCGTTAACATACCTGGTAGGTGAGTCGGCTGGCGACGGATTTGGCGTAGAAACCAATCGTCATCGCTTTGAACCCAGTAGGCTAAACTGCTACCCAAATCCATCAGAGGATCACCGAGGGTTGCCATTTCCCAATCTAACACACCAATAATATGTTGCGGGTCTTGCGGATCCAGCACAACGTTATCCATGCGGTAATCGTTATGAATAATACAGGTCGCAACATCGGCGGGCTGATTGCGGTTTAGCCAATCCATGGTTTTGTTAAAGCTAGGGACGTTCCACGTTTTAGACTTAGTATAACGCCCACTCCAACCATCGACTTGGCGTTTGACATAACCCTCGCCTTTGCCCAAATTATCTAGCCCAGCCGCTTTATAATCGACCTTGTGCAGATCGATGAGCTTGTCTAAAACGGATACACTAAAATTCTTATTTTCTTCTGGGCTAAGTACCATGCCACGTGGAAAGTTGTTGCGAGGAATAATGCCGTGCAAGCGTTCCATGACATAAAAATCACAATCAATAATTGCGTGATCATCACAAAAAGCGATCATTTCCGGCACAAAAGGATAAACCGGCTTCAGCCCCTTCATAACATTAAATTCGCGCTTCATATCATGGGCAGACGCCGCTTTGTGACCCGGCGGTGGGCGACGTAAAATTAAATCGCCCCCTTTCACCGCATCAGGATATTTCAAATGATACGTCAGGTTAGAAGCGCCCCCCGAAAACTGTTTTACTTCTGGAAGTTCATTGCCTAATTCAATCCCTTGGTGGGTTAACCAATCATGAACGGCATGAATATCAAAAGCATCGCTGCTGCGCAGAGCTTTCGGTTGATCAATAAATTGTTCTGACATCGAAGTATCCTAGATGAACGCGTATTAATGTTATGACGTTGCTGTTTTTATATTATGTCTACTTATCGCTAGCGGCTAAAGCAGGGTCATACTTTTTCATTTTTGCCGCCGTTTTACCCACTAAATAAGAGTAAAACCATGGCATGAAGCGTTTTATGAAATAAGCACGACGTCCCATTTTATGAGGATTACAGATCAGCTTATTTTTCTTCATATCACGGTAACAAATATCGGCGACATCGTCAGCGGTCAATTCAGAAGATTCAAACACCTTGTCGACCATTTTTAATAATTGTGGATCGCTGGTGCGCATGCCTTTATCGAGATTGGTACGAAAGAAACCTGGGCATAAAACGGTTGTGCCAATGCCATAAGGTTTCAGTTCGTGATGCATGGTATCGCTGAGGGCAACTACAGCCGCTTTCGTGACGTTATAAGACGCCATTAAAGGCGCCGTCATTAAACCCGCCAATGAGGCGGTATTAATAAAATAACCACTGCTTTGAGCTTTCATCATGGGGGTAAACGTGCGGCAACCCAGGGCAACGCTCTTCAGGTTAAGGTCGATCACCCATTCCCAGGTCGACCATTCCCCTTGCTCTATACGGTCACCCGTCGCGACGCCCGCATTGTTAATGACAACATCAATACCTTGCCAGCGCTGCTCAACTTCAGCCAATAACGCTTGCCATTGATCAGGTTGGGTGACGTCAAGGTTATAGATCCAGCCGCGTCCACCGGCTTTTTCTACCATCTTTAAGGTTTCAGCAGCACCCTCTTGGTTGATGTCAGCTATGCAGATGTCAGCACTTTCTTTTGCAAAACGAAGCGCGAGTGCTCGGCCTAAGCCACTTGCCGCGCCGGTGATTAATACTCTACTCATAATGAGTGAACTCTTAAGGGGATTTATTAAGACTATAATAAAATGTCATCAACTATCTATGAAATGAATAGTTTTAATGAGAATATATTCTTATTGTTTATGATTGATGCAAAAGTGACGGATACCTTTATGAAGGCAAATATTGATATTTCACGGGTAGATCTTAATTTATTCGTTGTGTTTGACGTAATTTACCGCGAAGGCAACCTGACTCGAGCGAGTGAAGCGTTAAACCTTTCTCAGCCAGCGGTCAGTCACGCCCTGTCTCGCTTACGCGATCGGTTTGATGATCCGTTATTTGAACGATCGGGTAAGAAAATGGTGCCCACCCCCTTGGCAAAAGCGATTGTCGAACGCGTGCGCGAAGGATTGGGCAATTTAGAATCGACGTTAAGTGACGGCCTGATTTTTAACCCTGGCACAGCAGAGCGCACGTTTACCATCGCGATGAGGGATGTACTAGAAGCGAAAGCTTTGCCTGAAATAGCGAAACACTTACAACAGATCGCGCCGCATATTAGTATCCGCAGCGTGCAAATGTCGCGACGAGAGATAGAAAGCGCGCTTATCCGTGGCACCATCGATTTTGCGGCCGATGTGCTCATCCCAGTCTCTAAGCAAGTTCGTCATGGCTTAATTGGTAGTGAGGGGTTGTCGGTCATGATGGCTAAAGGTCATCCTCTTGTGGCTAAGCTCAGCAGCCAAGACTTTAATATAAAAGACTATTTGCAAGCCAAGCACATACAGGTCTCTAGTCGTGCTAGCGGCTTAGGGATAGAGGATATTGCCCTATCACGATTAGGTGAAACTCGAGAAATTGGTATGCGCTGCCAGCATTATTACGCGGCGGCAAAAGTGGTTGAAAAAACAGACTGGTTGCTTACTTTGCCGACGACGTATGCCTCTGCCTTAAGTGATGAGAGCCATCCGAATAATCCTTATGTCATTTTTCCGTTGCCCTTTAAAGCGGAACCGTTAGAGGTGCATTTATATTGGCACCATAAAGCGGAGCATGACCCGGCAATGATTTGGTGCAAACAGCAAATTGAAAATTTGTTAATGGGATAAGCTGTTTTTTAACCAGCCGCGTACGCTTGACCAGCGATTAATGATCAATGCTGAAAATATCAAACTGCAACCAATCAGTTGCAGCGTAGACATTCTCTCATTGAACCAGGCGGCCGCGATCAGTGCGGTCCAAATAGGCTCTAAAATCATAATGACAGCCGCATGGCTGGGTGTCGTTAATCCTTGGGCATACGTTTGTAATAAGAATCGTGCAGCGGTGCCTATCAGTGCACTCAGCAGTAACCATTTAGCCATTGAACCGGTAACGTCAGCGGGCCACGTCTCGGCGTAGGCTGAAATGATAATGGCCATAATGCCAACAAAGGACAGTGATATTGCGGTGAGCGCGGCGGCCGACATTCGAGCAGCGGCGCGACCGTTTAAAATAAAGGTTAATGATAACAAAATGGCCGCACCAAGAAAAAACAGCTGGCTCTTTTCAGGGTGAAAACCGTTTTCTAAACCTAATAGTCCCAGTCCAATAAAAGCAATAGGCAGTGCTACCCAATTGCTTCTTTCAACGTTGGCTTTAAAAATAAGGTAACTGATGGGCGCTACGAGTATGGAAGCGATGCTGGTAATAAATGCCCCTTCGCCTAAGTTTTTGGCGTGGAACAAACCAAAAATCCATAAACACATCGATAGCCCAAATAAAATACCGACCTGAGCCGAGGCTAACCACTGTTTTCGGTTAAGGCCAATAAGAGAGGATTGGCTGAACAGCGCAAGAAAAATACCGGCTAATAAAAAGCGGCTACCGATGAATAAGAGCGGCGGCATTTCGCTGACCGCCTCTTTAGAGAACATCCAGCTAATGGCGGCAAGCAGGGTGACAACAACAAGCAGAACATCCGCTTTAAGAGAGTGACTAGACAAGGCGATAACAACGTATTAAAGATAAAGTACCATAATACCGACAATTACTATTATGAGTACTTTTTACTTTCGAACGCAGTGTTCTAATTTTGGACATGTGTTACTGAGTCTCAAGAAAAATTAAACTCAGCAATCATCTCTTTCAAATTATTGGAGGTGGCAATTAAGGATTCTGCTTGTTCGCCCGTCGAGCTGGAAGACTGTTGAGTGTTTTGAGATAACACTTTAGCCGATTCTGTCGTCTGGCTAATACTACTAATCACTTGGGTTTGCTCTTCACTGGCGGTGGCGATTTGAGCATTCATATTATTGACTAGTTCAAGGCGGTTAAACAACGCTAGGATCTCTTCATTCGCCAGCTTAAACGATTCGGATAATGATTGAGTTGCGGTGCTGCTTTGAGTCATTGCATTCATTGATCGATCAGCACTCTTTTTAAGCCCTTCAATCATGTGCTGAATTTCTTCTGTGGATTGCTGTGTCTTACCCGCAAGGTTTCTAACTTCATCGGCGACTACCGCAAAGCCTCGCCCTTGTTCACCGGCTCTCGCCGCTTCGATCGCCGCATTAAGCGCTAATAAATTGGTTTGTTCCGCAATGCCTTGAATCGTTTGTAAAATGCCATAAATCCCTTCTACTTGCGTACTCAATTCACTCACGTCATTGGCACTGGAAGACGTCACATCATTTAACGTAATAAATTGTTTATCAAGGTCATCAATTTTGGCACTAGCAGATTGTCCATTGCTATTCACATCGGATACTTCTTGGTGAGCGGCTTGTACGTTGGTTGCGATTTCAGATGATGCGCTTTCTAGCTCTGTCATTGCAACGCTTACACTGTCCATATTAAGAAATAAATTCTCAGAGTTATCTTGGTTGTCTTTAGCATTAGCATTTAATATTTCGGCAGAACGGTGTAACGCATTTGAAATATCGCGCACTTTTATCATGACATGTTCGACCCTCGCCAACATTGTATTGAGCCGATTCGCCAGTGGCGTCATATCACGGGTTTTTTGGGTGGGTATGCGAAAGCTGAGGGGGGTGCCAGCACTGGACATGGTTTCGACACCCGACATTAGTTTATTTAAACCAGAGGTTATTCTATTAACAAGATAGAGTGCCGCCATGACGAGCAGACCCGCGATGACAAAAATGCCTGAGATAGCAATCGCCGCCTGAGCATCAAAAATCGATTGCCACTGTTGCTGAATAAAAAGGCTCATGGCTTCTGGAGAGACGCCATTTACTTGGTTCTTGATGAATTCTTGGCTTGCCTGTGCCAGCTGATCACGCTGTGCGCGCATATTTTTAACGGCCAAGAATGTAATAATTAGCGTCGTTAACAAAGCGGGCAGGGTCGCGGCAAGTACCAGCTTGTTCTTAACAGAATATGCCATTGATCATTATGCCTTTTATTTAAAAATCATTAATGTCAGTGTAGTGCAATTTGGTGAGTAAACAATTTTTTAGCATACGACTTTTGGGGTAGGCGTTAAGTGTCATTCTCGCCATATCGAGAGCCGATAAAGTCTGCAATTTTAACAGCGTTAGAGCATAAGCGTACTAAGTGTAAGCGGTTAATTAAGCATCATGTAAGTGAGCACACAGAAAATGATAGTAATGATATGCTAGATCATCAGAGGACGTTACGACTTAATCCTCTAACCCGTTGCTGTTCAATTAGAAACACTATATTAGCACCGGGCCTAACATTCGATTTTAATTTAGCAAAAACAACTAAATTTAACCCAATTCATGATCTATTGGACCCAGAAAGGCTTGGCATTGCAGGTTACTCAATGGGGGCTACGGCCGTGTCTGTTGTACAAGGCGAGACTGATTGGCAGGGGACACTGCTTTGATTAATTTATAAATAACTCATTTAAGGATCTCTTATGGCGCGATCTGCCTTCGCTCTCAACTTAGACAAGCTACGAAAAAGTCATCAGGGGATTGTTATTCTGGTGGACTTAGCGATGGTTGCTTTAATTGTTGTGAATCTACTCTGGTTGGTATTTGATACCTTGTTTAGCAGCGCATCGGTACAGTCCTTTCTTGCTTTGTTATTTCCTGAGTTCACTGAGTATTACCGCGAAACAATTCACTCTGATTTTGTCGCTTACGATATGATTTTTGTGAGTATTTTCATCGCTGAATTGTTAATTCGTTGGTTGGTAGCGATTTACAAAAAAACCTATCATAAATGGTTTTTCTATCCCTTTGTTCATTGGTACGACGTATTAGGCTGTATTCCCGTAGGATCTTTCCGTTGGTTAAGACTGCTTCGAGTATTCTCAATTTTATATCGATTGCAGAAGTATGAAATCATTGATTTAAGAGATAGCTTGCCTTTTCGATTTGTAAAAAAATATTTCAATATCCTTGTCGAGGAAGTCTCTGATCGTGTTGTGATTAATGTTTTAAATGGCGTTCAAGACGAAGTAAAAATGGGAAACCCTATGGCTAGCAGGGTAATGAAAGAGATATTGATGCCACAAAAAGAGGTCATTATTGAATGGCTAGCAGGCAGGGTGAACGACATTACAGAAACCGTTTATCCGCCTAGGCGAGAGCAGTTAAGGGACTACATTGATACCCTTGTTAGTGAATCCATTAACCAAGATGCAAAAGTTGCTGCGCTTGAAAAAATGCCATTGGTCGGGCGGCCTATTGTCGATGTGATTGAATCAACGGTTTCAGATATTGTCTTCAACGTGCTGGATCGGTTAGTGCAGGATATTGGTCACGAGGATACCGATATGCTCGTGAAAGAGCTGGCTGACATGATACTCGAACAAGTAATACAGCCTTCCAAAACCCTGAATGATGCCGGGGTTGATGTCGTTATTGATGTGATCGAAGTTATTAAAGATGAAGTGAAAGTTCAAAAATGGAAACTTAAAGGGGGGCCAGTGTAGTCATACTGTGCACATTTTCTCTAATATTAAGATGGCTGTTCTCTAGACACTACTTTTTTTCAACAAGTAGTTCGCTTTAAGCATGCTCTGCCAATCATAACGGGAGTGTAGCTCAAATTCGATTCGTTACCGCAAGCCACAAGCAATGCCGCCGCGTGCAGGCATTTGAACCTAACGGTCAAAGTTAACCCAACTGTTTGACCTGCGTGGGTTAATCATGTAGGTTATGGAAATAGAAAGTAAATTACAAGTTTGTAAAGGTGATGTTTTGCTGACAGCAACGGTGGAAAAACTGCCTGAAAATTCGGTGGATGAAGACGTACCTACGCGACTTATTGAAACAGCCATCGCGCTCTATGGAGAGCGAGGCTGCCATGCCGTATCAGCCCGCGAAATTATTCGTGACGCGGGAGTGTTGAATGAGGCTGCCATCCGTTACTACTTTGGCAATAAGGAGGATTTGCTTGAAGCTTGCATGCAATCAATTGCCGACGAATTTGAGCCGATAATGCAACTTCGCTGGGATGAGTTGGTTAGGCGCAAGGCCATCAAGCCTGTAACCGTTAGTGACGTAGTCACTGCGATGCTGGGCGGCCTTATTCAATTGCAGTTTCAACATGGTTCGGCGATGCGATTGCTGGCACGAATGATTCGTGAGGAGGGGGCTGTGGGGCAGGATTTGCTGCTCAAAGTTATGAGATATTCGATGTGGCGTTTCGAGCAAGAGCTGGCTGAAATTCTGCCTCAGGCATCGCCAAAGGCTTTGCGGTTAAACACTTTTTTAGCTTTAAACAGCATTATTAACGGCTTGGTTGATACCGGGTTGTTGAAGCGATTGCCAGCTACCGATATGGGTGGCGATTTTTATAAGCTGGAACCCGCCGAACTGATGCAGGGTTTTATCGCCTACGTTAGTGCCGGTATTAGTAGTAGCGGTGATTTATAAAGGTTGTTGTCTAGATTTTGAATCGCCGTGGTTGGAACAATAATAATAAAACCAATTATCTCGCACATTACGCGAGAGTGGAGGAGAAGTAGCACATGAAAAAGCTAACGTTAATAAGTATCGCTGCCTTAAGCGCGGCACTGGTCGGCTGTGGCGCAGGTGACTCAAGTAACTCAGGTGGCAGTAGCCCCGAAATATCGAATGTCGGCACGAGTGACGGTAGCGCCGGTTCCGACAACTCCATTGGGGATTCGACACGAGACCCTGATGGCGAACCGGGTGGTTTCGACCCCAGCGGTCTCTACACCAAGGATTGTTTCTGGGGGCCGTCGACTGATGCGAATGCAGTGAACGTGTTGTATCCCGATAAGTTTGCAAATTATTGGATTACGTCTTTCAATATTCCCGCAGGCGGTGAGGTGATATTGAAAGGTCAGTACCCTCTGGCTCGGTACATGTCTTTCAACGCCTACGATCCTATTGTGCGGCCTATTGATGCCGTTGCTGATGCAGAAATATTGCAGGACGAGGGCTCTGTGAATACTTCGCTGGAAGGCGCAGATCGCTTTGCCGACGACCGCAGCTATACCCTTCGAATTATTGCCGCCGTTCCACCTGAAAACCTTGAAGATCGCGAGGCCAATACGCTTTATAGTTTCCAGGGTCAGGGCGACGCACGTGCACCGTCTAATCAGGCGCTGGTAATTTATCGGGTATACATTCCGGATGAAGGCGGTGACAAAACGGGTGGAGTGGGCTTGCCACGAGTCGTTCTGAAACAGGCGAATGGTTCAGAAGTGGGTGGTAGCGAAGGCTGTGAAGCTGCTGAGCAGTTTGACGTTCCGCCGGCGGCTGCAGATGCCCTTGCCGCTAGCGATCCCGCGCCGGTTGGTGGCAATACGGCAGTATTTGATCCACCGCAGTGGCTGAAGTTCTTTAACCTCCAAAGCAGTCAGGTGAACCGCTTTAACGCCACGCCAGCAGGTGATGTCATTCGCCCGACCGCGCTAAATCCTCAGAACGCGGGTGGTGGTTTTGCCAGTAACATTCATAACGCCTACATCTATGCAGTTGGCAAAGCGAACGCTATTACCAATAAGGAAATTATGGTGTTCGCGGCTAAATTCCCTAAAACGCCAACGACCTTGCAAGGTGATGCGGTAATGGGTAGCGGAGATATGCGCTATTGGTCTGTCTGCAGTAACGACCGTGACAGCCAGCGCTTTATCGATTGTATTTACGACGAAATAACCGTGCCAATGAGTAATGCTGATGGCACGTTGATCGATAACGACCCTGAACAATGGCGGTTATTTGTTGTGGCTCCGGGTGGGAAAATTCCTAACAACGCCACTGAAGACAATGGCGTGAACTTACTCGCTTGGGGAGTAGCGGCTGATACGTTGATCATTATGCGGAACATGCTTTCTGAAAATGATTTCCAGAGCGCTGTTCAGTTTGTGCCGGGTGTTGCAGGGAGTTGTGAAGCAAGCTCTATGCAGCAGCAATTCCCATACGTGGCGACGATGAGCCAAGCTGATTTTGAAGACTTTGGTGATACAATTACCTACTCAAAATTGGCGGAGCATTTAAAGGCCTCGCAGTTTTCACAGGATGCAGATAACAGCAACTGCAAAACCAATGTGAACTACGGTACGGAAGCGAATCCGCAGTTTTATGAAGAGCCTACACGGCCAAATGCGATAGTAGAGCCGGATACTTTCGGTGGTGCGATGGGTCTGTAGTTATCTATCCCGCATCATGAGTATTGCAGTTGCCAGTTAAAAGGCCAGCCGCTAACGAAGGTTAGCAGCTGGCCTTTGCCGTAGAGAATAGGTGTTTTTGTGCTACAACTTAAAACGACGCCATGGCACAAATGGCAAGCTGTCGCCAAGGCAGTTTGAAATGAAGAATTCGAGTGTCTAATGGACTAGGGGCGTATCACGTCACTAAATGGTCACCATTTGGTCACTGCTAAAATATAGTGGGTGATTACTTACTAGGAAGATACTATGGGATATGGCCCACCCTGCAGGAGTCGAACCTGCGGCCTCTGCCTTCGGAGGGCAGCGCTCTATCCAACTGAGCTAAGGGTGGATCAAAATGTGTACCAGCATTTGACTGTTGCTTGCAGTAAGGTGGCAATGGTATGTGGTTCTGCCCGCTGCGTCTAGTATCCTGCTTAAAAACACGATAGGTGTTTGTTTTATTTAGGGTTATTAGTCTAATAATGACGAGAAATCTCAATTTTCCACTCTAATTTCCCAAAGAATGTAGGGAATTATTTTTATCCCTTACAAAATCCCGCTATAATCTGCAGCAGAAATTTAAAATACACGGATTAACCGTGATAGCTGAGAGGACTTTTCTGTGAAAATGTTACAAGCAATGGTGTTATTCGTAGCCACTTTAGTAATGGCTCAAGCAA
>JBNMOT010000032.1:0-26912 GCA_051275515.1 Oleispira sp.
TAGCGGTTTCAACATCAGTGGCCGTGAGCGTGACATCGAGATTATTACCGTACTGCGTCGAGCCAGAGGCCGAACTGGTGAATACGGGTAAATCATTCGCCGATGAAATGGTATAGGTCACGGTTTCCGTATCCGTAGCATTTCCAGCACCGGTGCCGTCATTGGCGGTAACTGTAATATTGGCGCTACCAAAATAATTTGCTTCAGGTGCTAGGGTGAGCGTTGTATCGGAAACCGAAACGGTTACCGAGACATTATCGGAGCTGGCTGAGAAGGTGACAGCATCACTATCGGCATCGGTCGCTGAAAGAGTTACCACCTTGTTATTATCTTCCACACTGCTGAGTGAGCCAATGGAGGCTAATATAGGAGCATTGTTCGCCATTGCCCAGCCCATATCTTGTAATAGTTGAGTTGCCATACCGGGCGTGGTTAAAAATTCGGTATAGCTAGGTTCCATAATTTCATTAGGGGAAGTGTCTTTACTGAAGTGAGAAACTGAGCTGCCTTGTTCGTAGGGAGAAGGTGCGTACATTTCTACTTTACCGCTGTTTACACCATTTGTTAAAGCTGATGCTGCCGTCGAATTATTAACATTACTGCCGTTCCACACAAGGTTATTGGTATTCTTAATTGAAGTTTCTCTTTCTGCATCATCCATTGCAGTCCAGCTTTTGGCGGTCGAGCTGTCATAAAGGTTACGGCTATAAGCATCGATATAGCCAGCGTTTAAGCCGCCCAAAGAGTTAACTTGAGAAGCAACTCCAAGTCCATGAAGAATTTCATGAATAACAACGGATAATAGTGATTTGTCATTGCTATAACTTCCGCCTGCTAAAGCTGGATCATCGAAGCCGTAATACCAATCTACGTCATATAAACAGTTATCATTATTATCGATATTACTGTTAAACGTGGCTGTGATTTCATTGGCATCGGTAAAACTTGAATTCGTTGAGGCGACATAAGCACCATAATCAGAGCCATATAGGTTATTGGCTAATGCTTCAGGATACCAAGTATCGGCATGAATAGAATTAGTGAAGTTACGCCAGCTATATATCGCACCTGCACTTCCTAAAACAGCCGATGAAGCGTCACAGGTTAAGCCATCAAATTTAGCTTCAACATTTACATTAACTTGTATATCGAGATAACTTTCTAAAATATCAGCGGCTTGTTGGAATACATTAATCCGTTGCTGACCTAAGGTAGTTGCAGAGTTGCCGCCTATTGCTGAAACACCGGTTGCATCATTTAAGCCTTCGCCGGCGCCATCCATATTAATAATGACGATATTAGCGGCCTGTGTCGCTAATGAAAGGAATAAAAACGTTGTAGATAATAGATAGCGCAACAACATAGGATGCTCCACAGAGATAAGTGCTTGAAATCAGAGTAGAAGTGAATTAGCAATAAACACACTGTTTTATGTGGTCCAAATGTAAGTAATGGTATGGATGCTGTTGGTTTTCGTAATCCAGTAGCCAAATGATGCGGGTGAGGGAGAAAACGTTTAACTGAATGAAGTGAGAGTAAAAAATCAGCAGGTAAAGATGCTGCTGATTTTATTTGTAAATTACTGGTTTGCTATTGGCTCAATCGTTTTTTCAATGATCGTCATTTTTCCATCTTTACCAATAACAGCCACGGGAACATGTTGAAATTGACCTTTTAGATCAATACTTACACTGCCATCTGGATGATGTTGTTCAACTAACTCCGATGCAGGTATGCGTTTAGCGTCTAAAGAGTCTTTTATATATTGTGGAATTTCAATCTTTTCATTTTCATCATGATCGCTATGTGGCTTTAATGAATTGCTTGATTGAGATGGTGAAGTTACAAGTTCGGCCTTGTCAGTGGGAAGATTTTTAATGGAGTCTTGAGGTATTTCTATTGCGTTTAGTTCTTTAGCGACTTGTACTTGATGACTAGGGCTGAAGACGTAAATAACCGCCGCTAAGGCTACTAAAATTGTTAGTGTACCCAACTTACCCATATCAACTCTCCTATTATCTAGATTTTTTAATTGTTGTTACTCTATTTTTAACATGAGTTTTGACTGACTGGCAAATTGAAATGCAAAAATATTAAGTTTTATTGTCTGCGGTTTTTATTTTTTGTGAAGCGCGTTGCTTCACTTTCCAAGGGGTTCTCCGGCCAAGGGTGTCTGGGGTATTTGCCTCTCATGTCTTTGCGTACCTCAAAATAACTGCTTGCCCAAAAATGGGGTAGATCTTGCGTGATTTGTAAGGGGCGTCGAGCGGGGGATAATAAGTGCAGCATAAGGTCAATTTGACCCTTGCATATGCTTGGTTTTCCCTGATAGCCAAACATTTCTTGCAGCTTCACCGCGAGCACTGGCGGGTCTTGGGCATAATCAATCTTATAATGAGAGCCACTTGGAACTTGGATTCTCTCCGGCACAAGGGCTTCGAAGTCGGTGACCTTATCCCACCCTAGGCGATTCAATAAAGCTTGTTTAAGGTCGATTTTGTGCAATGCTTTCTGTGAACGACATTGGCTAAGTAAAGGCATTAGCCAAATTTCGATATCGGCTAATAAGGCTTCTTCACGGAAATCTGGCCATGGCGTGCGGTAGTTGCTGGCTGTCTCAGAGTGTTTTAAGTGATAGTCAAACGCTAATTGTAAACGCGCGATTAATTGCAAGTGTTCGTCTGTCCAAAGTAATGACTTTATACCGTTATCAATAAAGTAGTTTCGCCAAGCGTCTTGCCATTGTTCGTTGCTTAGGGACGATAGCTTTTTTTGGCTAATGAGCAAGGCCCCAAGGTATTCTCGTTTTTCGGTTTCAAGCTGGCCTTTGTCATTCCACTCAATATGGTTACGAGTCTGAATATGAGACGAATAAATATCGAATAGCTCAGACTCTGCAATGGGCATCGCTTTACGGATTAAGCTGCTGCCTTGCAGGTTGTCTTCAATATCGGTCACGATTAGCCAGTCTTCACGACTTAACGCAGAGCTACCATAAAGTTGTGCGCCACGACCTGCGCTTAACAAATAGTGTTGGCCATTATTATGGCCAGTGTTCTGGGTGCTGCTCTTGGCGCTGGAGTGAATATTGCTCATTCTGCGCTGGGCGATTCGGTCAGGAAAGGCGAGGGCTAAAAGCTGAGCTATATTGGCCTTCTGTCTAGGGTTGTTGCTCTGTCTTTGAGGGTTGCTGTGCCTTTGAGTATGGCCTGAGTTGACTTTTTTACCCCATGCTTGTGCTTGGCGATAAATCGAATTGAATGATTTAGGGTGCGCTTTGACTTGTTGCAGCAGGCTGGATAAATCATCGTTATTACGCAGGGCTTTGGGCGTATCGGTGAGTAATGCGGCTAATAAACAGGCATCGTCTAAGTGTTGCTTTGAGTCGGCCTTTAATAGCATATGAGCGAACCGAGGTGACATGCCCAGCTGGCTCGCGTGTTCACCATGGGGGCTGATTTGCCCTTTATTATCCAACAGCTCTAGGTCGGTTAATAATGTTTGGGCTTGGGCTATAAAGCGAGTTGGTGGGGGTGTGAGCCAGTCGAGTTCGTTAATTTCAGCGCCCCATTGGGCAATATTCAAGACTAAGTCACTGAGCTCGATGCGGCTTATTTCTGCGGGACTGTGGGCCTCTAAACGCGTTTGTTCTTGTTCGTGCCATAATCGATAGCAAACCCCGGGCTCTATTCGCCCTGCACGACCCGCTCGTTGAATGGAGGATGCTTGGCTAATCTTCTTGGTGACCAGCGCATTCATGCCGCTGCGAGCGTTATAATTGAGCTGCTTTTCTAATCCACAATCAATTACGATGCGTATTCCTTCTATCGTAAGAGAGCTCTCAGCGATATTGGTTGCCAGTACTATCTTTCTTTTACCTTTTTCAGTTGCTTGTATGGCAGCTTGTTGTTCTTTATCGCTGAGCTGTCCATAAAGTGGGTGGATGCTTGTTATTGCAGAAATAGCAGAAAGCACAGATAGTTGTGTGCTATTTAATTTTTCTTGCAACTGCTGCTGAACAAATTGTATATCGCGAACACCGGGTAAGAAGGCTAAAATGCTACCGTCTTCTTGTTGTAATGCGGCGATGATAGCATCAGTCATCTGGTTAGTTAGGCGCTTTTTGGTATCGAAGCCACGGTAATGGTATTCAATTGGGAAAGCGCGGCCTGGGCAGAATAATGTTTCTGCTTCTAGCATGCTTTCCAGGGCTACTTTATCGAGGGTGGCGGACATCACCAGTATTTTTAAGTCTTCACGGAACAATTGCTGGCATTGTAGGCTTAACGCTAAACCGAGATCAGTATTGACTGAACGTTCATGGTGTTCATCGAAGATGATAAGGCCAATATTGTTAAGTTCTGGGTCTTGTAATAGGTAGCGGGTTAAAATACCTTCGGTAATGACCTCGATGCGCGTATGTGAACTAACCTTGGTATCTTGGCGCATACGATAGCCAACCGTTTGGCCGACAGCTTCGTTGAGGCTTTTGGCCATAAAAAGTGCCGCATTCCGTGCAGCAAGGCGACGCGGCTCTAACATGATGATTTTTTTGTAACTGCCATCATCATTTCTTAGCCATTGTGCGTCTAATAATGCCAGCGGCACGCGGGTGGTCTTACCCGCTCCAGGTTGGGCAGATAATATGACATTTTTGTGTTGGCTTAAGGCCTGATTTAATTCTGGTAAGACAGAATCAATCGGTAAACTGTTCATTAATTTTTTAGCCTTAGCTTTAATTAGATGAGGTTGTAGGTCTCTTAGGGGTATTGTATGTCAGATTCGAAAGATGTTTTAGATTTTGCGCAAGCCGCTGAGCGTCGCAAGCATGAAAAGCGGGATGAGAAGGTGGCTGATATTCGTGATCAGTTTGATCGTGCCTTCAATCCTATGTCTAAACCGACGCCGGTTAAAGATTTTTTGCGTAAGAAGAAAGCAAAGAAAAAGACCTGAATTTTGTAAAGCAAAGCTTTCGTATCTAAACAGATTATAGCGTATAAGCTGATCGTATTAAGGATCAGCTAGACAATGCGTTAACTAAATTTAGTTAACTTAAGATTTGCGTTGTAAGAATACCCCACACTCAATGTGGTGTGTGTATGGGAATTGGTCAAACAGCGCGAAGCGTTTGATCTCGTGGGTCTTGGTGAATTCTTGCAAGTTGTTATGCAAGGTTTCAGGATTGCACGAGATGTAGATGATGTTGTCGTAGCCTTGAGTCTGCTTCACTGACTCGTCATCCAAGCCAGACCGCGGTGGATCAACCAGCGTCGTTGTAAAATTATAATCATTCAAATCAATGCCCTCTAAGCGACGAAATGCACGCACACCTTGTAAGGCCTGTACGAATTCTTCACTGGAAAGGCGGGCGATAATTAAGTTATCAATGCCATTTTTCACGATGTTATCTTGAGCGGCATACACCGACGTTTTAGAAATTTCAGTCGCCATGACCTTGTGGTAATGCTCTGCGAGTGCAATCGAGAAGTTACCGTTACCGCAATACAGTTCGACTAAATCACCGCTTAAAGGTTTGGATAGTTCTTTAGCCCATGCCAGCATCTTCTGATTCATACCGCCGTTTGGCTGAGTAAAACCGCCTTCGATTTGCTTGTAGAGATATTCTTTGCCATCAATGTTCAACGTCTCGATGACGTAGTCGCGTTCTAAGACTAACTTCTGCTTACGCGAACGACCAATAATGGGAAAGCCAATGCGTGCTTGTAGTTTTTCGGCTGCGACTTGCCATTCTTCATCTAACGGCTTGTGATAAATCATCGTGATGAGTGCATCGCCGCTAAGAGTGGTTAGGAATTCCATTTGAAACATACGCTGCATCAATATGTCATTTTCAGGCTGGTGGATTGCTTCGCGCATCTCAACCATCAGGCGGTTAATAAGCTTGCTCGCAATCGGGAAGTCTGTGACTTCATGAGGCACTTTATTATTGCCTTTCTCAAACATCGCGTAAAAACAACGGCCATCTTGATGCCAGATTCGAAACTCCGCGCGCAGACGGAAATTCTCAGGCTCGCTGGCAAAGACTTCCAGTTCAGGTAACGTCTGTTGTCCAGCGCTGCTAACGGCAAAATTCGCAAAGTCGTGTTCGATTTTGGCTTGCTTTTCAGCTAACAGAGATTGGTACTGATCAGGATAGGTCTTGGTCATATTTAGGGAGTCTTTTAAAAATGTCGGCAAATAGCCATATTGTGGGCATTATACGAGATCGCCCTGATTTGGCAAAGTCGTACAGGGATATTAGACGCGCGATGTTAAGGGTCGTTGTTAACATGCGTCATTTGGGCCAATGCAGGATTGCCTAGGCTGACTAAACTGTCGTAAAGAGTATTTAGTTAAGTAGGGGAGCGATAATCCCTGATAAAGGAATTTTTTATGTCACACGTACAAGAGCTTGTTAATTTATTACGCTTAGAGTCTATCGGGGTAAATCGTTTTCGCGGCGGTTGCCAAGATTTAGGTTTTCGTAATCTGTTTGGGGGTCAAGTACTAGGACAAAGCTTATCGGCTGCAAGTCAGACATTACCAAAAGGTGAGTGGGCGCCACATTCTTTGCACGCCTATTTTCTAAGACCCGGTAATGTGGTCGACAGCATCGAGTTTGAAGTGGATTGTGTGCGTGATGGCCGCAGTTTTGCGATGAGACAGATTACTGCAAGCCAGAATGGTAAGGCTATTTTAACCATGATGTGTTCGTTTCAGCATCCTGAAGCCGGTTTTGAGCATCAAGACACGATGCCGGAGGTAAAAGGGCCAGACGGTCTTTTGTCTCAGTTAGAACTTAGCCGCATGTTTAAAGATAAATTTCCCGAAAAAGTACGTGATATTTATACTTCTGATAAACCCATTGAAATGCGTGCGATAGATCCCATCAACATCTTTGCACCTAAAAAACAGCAACCCATTAAATACGTGTGGATGAAAGCCGATGCACCACTTATGGATGATCCTATGGTACATGCGAGTGTGCTAACGTATGCAACCGATTTTAATTTAATCGGAACAGCACTAATGCCTCATGGCGTCTCTTTTGCTCAAAAAGGTATGCAGGTCGCCAGTTTAGATCACGCCATTTGGTTTCATCGCCCGGTGAAAATGGACGAGTGGTTATTGTATTCATTGGATAGCCCAAGTGCATCGTCAGGGCGAGGTTACTGTCGTGGGCAGATCTATAACCAACAGGGTGAGCTGGTGGCGTCGGTTGCTCAAGAAGGGTTGATTCGTCAAATAGATCTAACTGACAAGCCGGCTGATAAAAAGCCGGTTGAGAAATAGGCATAGATTTGATGTTTAGAACGCTGCTTTTGCTATTATTGCGTAATCGATTGCCTCGTATAGAGGCGTTAGAAACAATTCATACACCCATAAGAGTATGGCCAACAGATTGTGATTTTAATGCTCATTTAACCAATTCACGCTATTCTGCATTATTGGATCTGGCTAGAACTCAGTATTTAATCCAAATAAATTCCTTGCCAAAATTCGTTGGCGGAGGCTGGAAGTCGGTATTAAGTTCGCAATGTATGTCGTTTATCAAAGAAATTAAACCCTTAGAAAAAGTTGATATTGAAACTCGTGTTTTAAGCTGGGACCGTAAATATTGTTACATAGAACATCGTTTTTGGGTGGCTGATCAACTGCATGCGAAAGCGTTGGCTCGAGTTGCCTTTATCAAAGGGCGACGTATCCGTGCTTTTGATAAGTTATTAATAGAGCTAAATGAGTCGACTGCGATTGAGTCCCCAGCAGAATCAGAACAAATTACTGCTTGGTTACAGCTATTGGAAGCCAAGAAAAAATAGAATTGAATGATGACTGTTTGTTAGGCTAAAAAGTCGGAAGTTTTAATACGCCACTTATCCGCATCAACCGAGCTTTTAATATGGTCTTGGCTAACGGGTTTACTCAAATCAATGATTTCAGTAGGCAGGTATTGCTTTAAAAAAGAGTGATAAATTACTTTAACAATCGGTCGAGTTTGATCTTTTTCGCTGGCTTCAATTACCACGGCCAAGCGGCCACTTTCCATCATGACGAGTGAACCAACCGGATAAATACCCATGCTGCGAATAAACGTATGTACTAGGTTTTCTTCTAAGTGAGTCCCACTCCATTCAAGCAGTTTCTTTAGTGCGACGGTGGGAGCCAAGCCTTTGTGATAGCAGCGGTCTGCGGTGATAGCATCATAAACGTCGGTAATGGCGACCATTTTGCCTTCGCGACAAATATCACAGCCCATAAGCCCTTCTGGATAACCACTGCCGTCAATTCGTTCGTGATGCTGGGCAGCAACGTCTACCGTTAACGGATGAATACCCGGGGTTTTCTTTAACAAATCACGGCTGAAGACAACGTGCTGCTTCATTCGCGCAAATTCGTCATCATTCAGCTTTCCTGCCTTATGCAATATACTGTTTGGCACCATTATTTTGCCAATATCATGAAGCAATGCGCCAACCATTACATGGTGCATTGTTTCTCGATCAATCTTCATTGACTTGGCAAAAATGCCCATCAATACAGCGAGATTGATTGAGTGCTCCATTAAATAATTATCTTTTGCGCGAATACGGCCAAGGCATGCCAGTGCATTATGGTTGCGCATAACTGAATCAATAATGCCATCGGCCAGATCATCAAAGGCTTCTGTTTCTAAAGGCTTACCAAATTTAACATCGCTGAGAACACCGGTCATGATCCTTTTTGCTTTGCTGTGTAATTTATGTGCTTTAAATAATTCTTCTTCCACCGTCACTGAACCTGCATGCGCTATATTTTGAGCGCCTGCCTTGTTTAGCTTGGCCTGATTTTGCTGATCAACTTCTTGCTGAGTAACCGCATCCTCTTCATCAAGGCCTTTATCAGTATCAATATAGACTTCTTTAATGCCTCGACGCTTGATTTGCTCGATGGTCGCATTATTAGGAATACGGCCTTCTTTTTGTAATGTATGGTGGGGTATCCAATCACAATTCAAATCGGACACGTACATTTTAGGTCGTAATTTATCAATTGAGATACGTTTGATCATAAAGAATTAGCACGGCCAATAGTATTGTTATTCTATCGAGTATTTCTATTTTGACAGAAACCTATTTTAGTATAGACAGTGAGTAAGAATGTAGGGGTAAATATTGAAAATTCATTTGTGTCAAAGTGTGAGCCTTTGTATGCTTTTGCACACGTTAAGGCTCAGCGCTTAAGGGGCGGGTGCTGAGAAAAATAATAGGGGCTCGACACGACTATTATTCAAGCTGACGGTCCAGTGTAAATGAGGCCCTGTTACGCGGCCAGTAGAGCCTATCTTGCCAATAACTTCACCGGCTTTGACCTTATCACCTTGTTCACGTTCTAGTACATCCATGTGGCAATACAGGGTAATCAAGCCTTGGCCATGGTCAATAAATAGGCTGTTGCCGTTAAAAAAAAAGTTGCCTGTTAGAATGATTTTTCCATCAGCAGGGGCAATAATATCTGCGCCTTTAGGCGCTGCAATATCGATTCCACTATGAGGGCGTCTAGGCTGCTCGTTAAAAAATCGCTTCAACCCAAATGGACTCGAAGTAGGACCTTGTGCCGGTTTTAAGAAACCTCGATATTGCTTACTTTCAGGTGTGTTAGAAAACGTTGTAAACGCTTTTTTTGATAAGCGGCTTTCTTCTTGAATACGCTTAATTTGATCAGCCGGTGGGTTTGAATGCTTGCGCTTAACGGTTAAATATTGTTCTTTGTACGCTTTATCTTTAATCGTAAAACTATAACCTTTACCGTCTACTGTATAATTAACTTCCCCCGCTTTTTGATTTAATGGGATGCCAATGACGGCCCAATTATTATGATTGTCATCGCTTAGTTGCCATACTTTGTGGCCGTTAAAAATAACGGTTTTTTCAGTGTTTGATGACTCTAACGAAATGACCGCCAGCCCACCTGGAACCCGGCTGTCTTGAGGCAGCATAAACTGTGCGGATTGTTTTGCTGTACTCGCTACGCTCAATAATATGAGTGAGAGAAATGTCGAAATGAGAATTTTATTGTTCACTGGGTTTCCTTTCATGTTTTACGTTGTTAACGATCAGATTCAATTTTCCGCGCCCAATGCGTGCCGACACTAAATCGCCTTTTTTAACTTCATGGCTATCGCGAATAACAACATCAGACTCTGTTTGCAAAATAGCATACCCTCGAGCCAATGTTTGAAGGGGGCTTACCGCATTTAATAACAAGGCATGTTGTTTTAGGCGTTCTTTTTTGTTGATGATCGTTTGTTTTATGCCGCTGGTTAAGCGTTGTTGTAAATAGTTCAGTTGAGTTTCAAATTTTTGTAATGTGTTAGCGGGGCTTTGTTGTTGTAATCTTTGCTGGCTATCAGTGAGTCTATTTTGCAGGGCATTCAACCGATTATTTTGACTTTGCTGCATGCGTAATTCAAGCATATCTAACGTTTGTGCATATTGGGCAAGCTTATCTCCAGGGTGTTGCAGCCCACGTTGAGCACTTTGTAATTGCCATTGTTTATTTTGTACTTGTTGCTTGATACTCTTTTCTAGCTGGCGGGTTAATACGATTAGCCGTTGCCAATAATCCTTTTGATCCGGACTGAGCATTTCAGCGGCTGCTGAGGGAGTGGGTGCGCGAACGTCAGCCACAAAATCGGCGATGGTAAAATCCACTTCATGGCCAACAGCACTCACAATCGGTAAGCGACTGTGAAAAATAGTGCGTGCTAGGTTTTCATCGTTAAAACACCATAAGTCTTCAATGGAGCCTCCACCGCGCCCAGCGATAATAACATCAGCCCTGCCATCGGCATTGGCTTGGTTGATTGACCAGATGATTTGCTGTGCGGCTTCTTTTCCTTGCACCTGTACTGGGTAAATATCAACTTCAATAGCGGGAAACCGGCGTTTCAATACGGTTAGTATGTCATGAATGGCCGCACCGGTTGGTGAGGTAATAACCGCAATGCGTTTAATCTGTGACGGTAGGGCTTGTTTGCTGTCGGTGGCAAATAGACCTTCAGCCCCGAGTTTTTGTTTTAGCTTAATAAAGGCCTGCTGAAGCTGACCTTCACCGGCAGGTTTCATAGCATCAACAATAAGTTGATAATCACCGCGATTCTCATACAAGCTGACCTTGCCACGAACGACAATGTGATCACCTTCTTTTGGCTGAAATTTGACCTGCGCCGTGCGTGAACGAAACATCGCACAGCGCACCTGAGCGCCTTTATCTTTTAACGTAAAGTACCAGTGCCCAGAGGATGGTCGTGATAAGTTTGAAATTTCACCTTCCACTTTAATTGAGCTGAACGTTATTTCTAAGAGTTGCTTAGCGCGTTGATTCAGTTGCGTGACGGTAAAAACATCATTGCCAGTTTGAAGCACGAGTTGCCTATGATCTATTAATAGAGTGTTTATTGCGTAAGTATATTAATTTACTTTAAAAGGTACTTTGACACAGAACGAGTGTTTAGCAAAATAATGTTTCAGTTTGTTTTTTAATCAATGATCAGCTGAAGGATTTAGAAATGAGCACAGATTAACTCATTAATATGAACTACGTTTGAAATTAGTAATAACGGGGTTCATATAAGTAGACTTTTTTTAAATGAGGGTCTAATTTACCTCTTATGATCTGATGATCATTAATAAAATTTAATTAAGGATGAATATTATGAAAAAAATTATTGCTGGTGCACTTTTAGCCGCCTCTTCAACAATGTCTTTTGCTGCAGGCCCTGCAGGTTGTGGACTGGGTACCGCTGTAATTTTCAAGGAGGCTAACGAATGGCACGAGCACGTTATGGCGGCAACCACTAACGGTACTTCTGGCAACCAAACGTTTGGTATGACTTCTGGTACTTTGGGTTGTGAAGCGGCTAATGGTCCTTTGGCAGGTGTGCAAACGTTTATGGATAACAACATGGATCAACTAGCCATGGACGTTGCGAAAGGCCAGGGCGAAACGTTATCAGCGCTTGCTGAAATTATCGGTGTTAAAGCCTCTGATACAAAGGCTTTCAATTCAAAGTTACAAGCTAGCTTCGATACTATGTTCTCTACAGCCGCAACGTCTGAAAGTGCTTATCAAGCGATGAAAGAGACGATGCAGTCTGACCTTGTATTAAAGAAATACCTAGGTTAATTTCTAACGTGGTATTTAGTTGTGAAAAGCAGCTAAAAAAAGGCGTGCCATTGCACGTTTTTTTTATGCCTGTATATAAGATAAATCGGAAGTTGGTAATATAGATAAGGGCGTTTATGTTCATTTTAATCTGTCATAAAGTGGCAGACGTTACGTGTAAAATTGTTTATTCAATGATTTTTATTCTGTCTTCCTTTTTAATTGCTTCACCGTGTTTTTCTGATGAGTTAATAGTCACGGCTAATATTGATGAAATTGCTGCAATGCAGCAGTGGCAACATTTATTACATTTTCGTTCGCACAGTATTTTGGGTTTTGTTGAAAGTGAAAATGATACGGACAGTTTCTTTGTTTCGCCCGTGGGTAAAACAGATCCTAAAGCAGAGCTGGTGGCGGAGGTGGCGTTGTTTTCCCTTATTCAACAGCCAAGTGATGAATCATTACAATGTCTTTTTCCTGCACGTTACCAGTGGCTAAAACAGTTCTACCCCAACTGGCATGATCAGTCTTGCAGCGAGTTGCAAGCGTGGAAAGATGACATTGCTGCGCATAAGCTAACACTTATATTTCCAGCCTCTTATTTGAATTCACCTTCTTCAATGTATGGCCATACCTTGATTCGTTTAGACAGAAAAGACGACAGTAAAAGTAAGCTACTGTCGTACAGTGTTAATTTTGCCGCCAATGCTGATTCAACCGATAATGAATTAGTGTTTACTTATAAAGGTTTGACAGGCGGTTATCCCGGAGTCGTCTCGATTTTACCTTATTACGTTAAAGTGAATGAATATAGCCATCTAGAGCATCGAGACGTGTGGGAATATCAACTTAATTTAACCGAGCAGGAAGTTGATCAGTTTGTAAATCATATTTGGGAAACCAAAGAAACAGAGTTCGATTATTTTTTCTTTGATGAAAATTGTTCTTATCGGTTGTTGGCATTATTGGATGCAGCCAGTGAGCGAATTGATGTGACTAAAAACTTCTCATTAAAAGCGATGCCAATCGATACCATTCGCAGTCTAATTGATAGTGATAAAGTGGATTCTGTGAAATATAGAGCGTCATCTGGTGTTATGCTAAATCAACAACAAGAACAGCTAACGGAAACGCAAAAGAGATGGGCTAAAAAAATTGTTGAAGAAATAGAGACGCTACACGACAGCCGTTTTATGCTGCTGTCTGATAATGAACGCGCCCAGGTCTTAGAGGTATCGATAAGCTACTTGCGTTACTTGGTTGTTAAAAAGAAACAGCGTTCACCGGCCAATAGAAAAAAATCGTTAGCGTTATTATCCGCGCGCAGCAAAATTTCCATCCAGGATGTTTTTCAGCCGATCGTTGAGCCTACCATCAGAGATGATGAAGGGCATCTAACACACAGAACAATGATCGCAGTCGGACAGCAAAACAAAGATGAGTTTGTTGATTTACAGATGCGCATTGCTTATCACGAATTAATGGATTTGCCAGAGGGTTTTATTCGTGGCGGCCAGATTGAAATGGGTGCGTTAACCTTGCGGGGAATCAATAAGTACAAGGCTTTATCTTCTGACAAGGATGATTTTTCATTACAACTACAGCGCTTTAGTCTTATTAATATTTTATCCCTCGGTTCTCGTGATTATTTTCAGCAGCCTATCTCTTGGCGTATTAGTGCAGGGTTTGATCGTTTTATTTTAGACGATAGTGATTTATTCACTCATTTAGATGTGGGCGCTGGCTACAGTTATGATCTTGCTTTTAATAGTGATTGGGGCCAAGTATATGGCTTGTTGGAGACTCGTTTAAAAGCCAGTGGTCAATTTGAAGATGACTATCAATTATCGGCTGGTGTTCAACTGGGTTGGTTGTATCAAGGGAGTCAATGGCAAATGAATGTTTATGGCAGCGTGTTGCCCTCTGTCCTGGGTGAGGCATTTGATTATCAAGATGTTGTTATTGCACTGGGCAGTCAATTAGGTAAAAACGTGCAGTTGCGCTTGGAAGGTAAAAAACAGTGGTTAACAACGTCAAGACAGAATACTAAGGGTGACAGTATGCGTCTGGGCTTAAATGTGTACTTTTAATGAATAGATTTCTGGGGTTCGGGTTGGGCTTGTGTTTGTTATTCGCGTTAACAGGTTGTTCTAATCTGACGAGTATATTCTTTTATCCGCAGCAGCAATACTTGCGCACCCCTGCTGACATTAATCTTGTTTACGAAGAGGTTACTACGTATACGACAGATGGTACTGAAATCAACTCTTGGTTTCTGCCGGCCTTAGAGCGCGACAATAAAAAGTCTGATGCCCCGATCGTTTTATTTTTACACGGCAATGCAGAAAATATTAGTACGCATATTGGCAGTGTGTATTGGTTGCCAGAGCAGGGGGTGAATGTTTTTCTGCTCGATTATCGTGGCTTTGGGCGTTCCTTGGGGGATCCGACTATCCCTGCAATATTTCAGGATGTAGAGTCATCACTGATATGGCTTAGAGACCGCTTCCCTCACCGTAAGATATTTATGTTCGGTCAAAGTATTGGGGCAGCCGTTGCGACCACGAGTATGGTATTGTTTAACGATCAGTATAACCTTGCCGGTTTAATACTGGATTCTAGTTTTACCGGTTACCGGGATATCGCCCAGCATGTGACGCTAGGCTCGCCCATTACTTGGATTGCTTGGCCTTTTACTTGGTTGCTGCCAACACAGTGGGATCCTGCACGTTATGTCGCGCAAATTTCACCGAAACCCCTTTTGATGTTCCATAGCCAAGCCGATGACGTCTTGCCTTATCGCCTAGGTCGAGCGCTTTATGATCAGGCTAAAGAGCCAAAAGAGTGGTTGGAGTCTAAAGGTGGGCATATACAGACGTTTAATTTTGAAGAGTATCGGACAATCTTGTTAACTTTTTTAACCCCCTAGATTGACCGACTAAGCTGATGAAGTACTATTTAAAGTGCTATTTGAGTGCTACAAAATCGGGCTTTTCGCGTACAAAGCATTCAGGGCACGGAAAATCTTCTGGCAGATCTTGCCATGGGGTGCCCGCAGGGTAACCCTCATGTTCGCAGCCTTTGTCTTCGTCGTAGATATAGTCGCAGTCAGGGCATTGATACTTAGACATGATTAACCTCAAAATTACTGTGTATTGTTATTATTATGGGCAGGAGGAGTGATCATTACACCGTCACTGCTTGATCGTGATAGCGCTGGAAAAGCTGATCACGTTTGTCAGTATCCATATTCACGAGGGTCATGTCACCTTCAGCCCAACTGACCACCTTTTGATCCATAACGGCATACCATAGTGGCGGTATCATAGACATTGCCATGCACAGCGGATAGCCCGAAGGTAATGCAGGCGCATCGTCATAGTCTCGCAGAACCTGATAAGCACGAGTAGGGTGAGCGTGATGGTCCGAATGACGCTGTAGGTGCAAAGTGATGAGGTTGCTAAAACGGTAGTTAGAATTCCAAGAATGCTTTGGTTGGCAACGTTCATAGCGACCATTTTCAAGCTTCTGACGCAATAAACCATAGTGTTCAATATAGTTGGCTTGGGTTAGCTGAAACCAACCGAAAAAGCTGGTGATCAATAAAAAAGGCAGTGCTGCAATACCGCTCATCATGATAATGGCAGTAAATCCAATCACGGTTATGGAGAGACACTGGAGAATTTCGTTATTTTTACTCCATACCGGTTTATGGGTGCGCTTTAGGCGATCGGCTTCCAGTTTCCAACCCCGTACTGCCGCTCCGGGTAATTCACGGCGTGCAAATTTATACAAGCCTTCACCCATGCGTGAAGATGCTGGATCTTCAGGGGTCGCCACATCTTTATGATGGCCTTTATTATGTTCAATATTGAAGTGGGCATATCCCATAGAAGCAATGGCGAGCTTGGCAAAAAAGCTTTGTTTTTTATCGCTCATCTTATGGCCTAGCTCATGGCTAAGGGTAAATGTGCCTGCATGCAGAACGCCAATGCTTAGCATGGCGGCGAGCAGGTGATACCAGGGTAAGCTGATTGTGCAGACCGCATAGGTAATCATGCCAATGGCACCCCAATAAAGTGCGGCCGATAAACACAGCAAGTTGACATAATAAGAGTCTTTAAGATAAGCCTCTTCTTGCTCTTTACTCGGGTTAAAGTGATCTTTGCCAAAGAGGTGGTCGGCCGCAGGTATGATCACGTAAAAAACCAGTAGGGATAGCCATAGCATAATGCCATCAGCGGTTTGCAGAGTGAAGGTACCAACAAATATTCCTAAAATAGGGGGGACTAAGGTTAGCAAATACCAGTATTTTTTGGCGATGGCTAAAAAGCGGCCGTTATCTGCGGTGAGTGCTATTGTATTGTTCACAGCTTATCCTTTTATTATTGTTAATATCGGTGCTAATCGCTTCATGCCATACTCTTGAAGTGAGACATGGTTACTGTTTGTCTTGGTTAATCTATAGGTTAAGGTGAACGGGTTTTGAAATGAATAGCGATTAAAGCCAAAACCATGCCGCAACTACCAAATAGCCATATTAGTCCGTTTGCAAGTGATAGAAATAGAGAGAGGTCCAGCTAATAATGGCTATAGCGCTTGAGTCTTTGAAATTCCCCGTCGGTTATATACATCTGGCCAAGCAAATTATTCACTACCAAGATGAGAATCTCGCCAAGGATATCTATCAGTATTGTGGTATTAGCGAGGAACAAAGACTCGCCCCTGAGGGGCTAATAAATGGCTTGCAGTTTAAAAAGGGAATTGAGCTATTAAGTGAGTTTCTGCAAAAAGGCGATAAAGAATCATTGCAGCGTATTGCCGCGCAAATTCCTCTGACAGGGCATGGGCATCTTGGGCTTGCAATGATCACGGCAGAAAGTCTTGCGCAGGCGACGGCTCTCGCCTCTGCTTACATTCACCAAAGGGTGCCCGCTTTTGAGATTTCACTGCAAGTAACGCAAGGTCTTTGCATTTTACCGTTAACGCGAGTCGCCGACTTTGCCCAATATAATGCCATTATGGACGAGTTGGCTGTGATGGCTTTTTGCAGTCTTATGCCCTTCTCTGGGGTAAAGCTCAGCCAGTTAAATATCCTGTTAGAACACGATCAGTTAGTATTGCTCAGTTTGCACCCTGAAATTGATAATATGCAGATAACATTACACAGTGGGCGCTGCGCAATTGAATTTCCTGAAGCAATATTGCATAACACGCTCACGACCGCGAGCCAAGTTACTCACGTAATGATGGTGAAAAAACTCGAAGAAAGGGAGCGGTTTTTAGGCAGCCAAAAAACGCTAAGCTACCGTTTATATCAATTGATTAAACAGGCTTTAGTAGGGCAAAGCACCATAGACCTGGGTGTGTTTGCTGACCAGTTACAGATACCGATAAGATCTTTAAGTCGACGATTAAAGAATGAAGGAACGAGTTACCAGCATATTTTGAATGATTGCCGTATGGCATTAGCCGATAAAATGTTATTAGAAAGTGATACCAGTATTGGCCAAATCGCGTTCTCCTTAGGGTTTAATAATGAAAGTAGCTTCTCACGTATTTTTAAACAACATAAAGGCTTAAGTCCTGCTTTATATCGCAAAGGGCAATAAAACAGGGGTGAATTATCCCTACTATCAACAACAACTTGCCAAATAGTTCATTAATCAGTAAAATGCCGCGTCAAAGTTGTACCTATAATACCTTCTATATACGCTCAGGTTGCCTCATATGTTGCGAATCGCTGAAGATGCTTTGACATTCGATGATGTCTTATTAGTTCCAGGTTATTCTGAAGTTCTACCCAATCAAGTGTCGCTCAAAACGCGCATTACAAAAGGTATCGAGCTTAATATTCCCCTCATTTCTGCTGCTATGGATACAGTGACTGAAGCGCGCTTGGCGATTGCTATCGCACAAGAAGGTGGCCTCGGCATTATTCACAAGAATATGACTGTTGAAGAGCAGGCTGCGGAAGTACTTAAAGTTAAGCGTTATGAAAGTGGTGTGGTCAAAGATCCTATTATCACTGCCAGTTCAACGACTATCCGCGAGTTACTAGAACTTACTAGCAATAATAATATCTCTGGTGTACCGGTTGTAGATGGCGATGAGCTTGTCGGTATTGTTACTAGCCGTGATGTGCGTTTTGAGAAAAATCTCGATGCCGCAGTCTCTACGGTAATGACACCCAAAGCGAAGTTGGTGACGGTAAAAGAAGGCGAAAGCCGCGATGTCGTTCAAGATCTATTGCACACTCACCGCATTGAGAAAGTATTGGTTGTTGATGACGCGGGCAAACTAGCGGGCATGATGACGGTAAAAGATATTAATAAAGCACGCGCTTATCCATTAGCGTCGAAAGATGAGCGTGGAAGTTTACGGGTTGGTGCAGCGGTGGGTACCGGTTTTGGTACCGATGAGCGCATTACGGCCTTGGTTGCTGCCGGTGTTGACGTAATTGTGATTGATACCGCTCATGGCCATACGAGTAATCCAGCAGGTACAGGCGTTATTGATCGTGTACGTTGGGCAAAAACAAATTTCCCTGACCTTCAGGTGATTGGTGGCAACATAGCGACTGCTGATGCAGCGATTGCGCTGGCTGAAGCGGGTGCTGATGGCGTTAAAGTCGGTATTGGCCCAGGTTCTATTTGTACGACGCGTATCGTCGCGGGTGTCGGTGTTCCTCAGATTTCAGCCGTTGCCAATGTTTCTGCAGCGATGGAAAAATACGGCGTACCGGTTATTGCTGATGGTGGTATTCGTTTTTCTGGTGACATCGCTAAAGCAATCGTTGCGGGTGCGAGTGTCATCATGGTGGGTTCTATGCTTGCCGGTACAGATGAAGCCCCAGGTGAAGTTGAATTGTTCCAAGGTCGTGCTTATAAAAGCTACCGTGGAATGGGTTCTATTGGTGCAATGGGCCAATCTGAAGGTTCTTCAGATCGTTATTTCCAAGATAAAAATAGCGGTGTTGATAAATTAGTACCCGAAGGTATTGAAGGTCGTATAGCGGTTAAAGGTCCATTAACTAACATTATCCATCAGTTGATGGGCGGCGTGCGTGCTTCCATGGGTTATACCGGTTGCGGAACGATTGAAGAAATGCGTACTAAGCCTGAGTTCGTTCGTATTACCAACGCGGGTATGAAAGAGTCTCATGTGCACGATGTGCAAATTACGAAAGAAGCCCCAAACTACAGAATGGGCTAGGAGCTACTTGCGTTGTTAGAGCGTTGTTAAAAATTCGTTCTAACAGCCTCAGTAACGCTTCTAAAAAGATAAAAGAATTTAAAAGACGTACTGTTGAGTCGTAAATATTCAATAATGCTTCGATCAATTTAGAAACAAATTAATAGCCTGCTGATTCGTCTGCGGGTTTTTTCATTTTAGAAAGAGATGGTTATGACTGACATTCACGCTCAACGTATTTTAATTTTAGACTTCGGTTCTCAATATACTCAGCTAATTGCGCGTCGTGTGCGTGAATTGGGTGTGTTCTCTGAAATTCGTGCTTGGGATATGGATGATCAGGAAATTATCGATTATGCGCCAAACGGTATCATCCTTGCGGGTGGTCCTGAGTCGGTTATCGAAGAGAACTCTCCTCGTGCGCCACAAGCTGTATTTGATCTTAATGTGCCTGTGTTAGGTATTTGCTACGGTATGCAAACCATGGCTGAGCAATTGGGCGGCAAGGTTGAAGGGTCTAATTTACGTGAGTTTGGTTATGCGCGTATTAAAGCTGAAGGGGATTCCGCTTTATTAAAAGACATTTCAGATCATATTGAAAAGGGTGACAAGTATCTTGATGTGTGGATGAGCCACGGCGATAAAGTAACGAAAATGCCTGCAGGCTTTGAGCTAATGGCGTCGACTGAATCTTGCCCAGTTGCTGGTATGTATCACGCTGAGAAAAATTATTATGGCGTTCAGTTTCACCCAGAAGTAACGCATACACTTCAAGGTGAGCGCTTGGTAGGCCATTTCATTCACGAAATATGTGGCTGTGAATCGTTATGGACGCCGGCAAAAATTATTGAAGATCAAATTGCGCGTGTACGCGCGCAGGTTGGTACTAATAAAGTTCTATTAGGTCTTTCGGGTGGTGTGGATTCATCAGTAGTGGCGGCATTATTGCACAAAGCCATTGGCGATCAGCTAACGTGTGTCTTTGTTGATAACGGCTTACTTCGTAAAAACGAAGGTGATGCGGTTATGAATATGTTTGCCGATAACATGGGCGTAAAAGTTATCCGTTCTGATTCAGCCGAATTATTTTTAGGCAAGCTGGTGGGTATTTCTGACCCAGAGCAAAAGCGTAAAGTAATCGGTAATACCTTTATTGAAGTTTTCGATGAAGAAGCGACCAAGATTAAAGATGTTCATTTCTTAGCTCAGGGTACCATTTATCCCGATGTTATCGAATCAGCGGCGTCTAAAACAGGTAAAGCGCACGTCATTAAATCCCACCACAATGTGGGCGGATTACCGGATGATATGAAAATGGCCTTGGTAGAGCCGTTGCGTGAATTGTTTAAAGACGAAGTACGTAAAATGGGTCTTGAACTAGGTCTGCCATACGACATGGTTTACCGTCACCCATTCCCAGGGCCCGGTCTGGGTGTGCGTATTTTAGGTGAAGTGAAAAAAGAATATTGTGAGATTTTGCGTGAAGCCGATGCGATCTTCTTAGAAGAATTGCACAACTTTGATTGGTACCATAAAACGTCTCAAGCCTTTGTTGTATTCCTGCCGGTTAAGTCAGTCGGTGTGGTAGGCGATGGCCGTCGTTATGAATGGGTTGTATCGTTGCGCGCCGTAGAAACCATCGACTTTATGACCGCGCGCTGGGCACACCTGCCGTATGAATTGTTAGAGAAGGTTTCTAACCGCATCATTAACGAGATTGAACACATTTCTCGTGTTGCTTATGACGTAAGTTCAAAGCCACCGGCGACGATAGAATGGGAATAATCTAGCGCGGCTGGGGCAGGACCTCTTTGTATATGAAGCGTTAAAGGGATGTACCCTTGAATATATTTCAACGCCGTATTCTTGAGTTTAAATCGTTCGCCAAGAAAAAAAACCAATACTTTTAATATTGGTTTTTTTATGCCCACGATTTATTATAACCACAACGTGATTGAAAATTCTAAATAGCGGTTCCTTAAGGTGGTATATATGCAGTTGCAAACTATCGATAAAGCGCTTTATCGCAAGCGTTTAAATATTTTAATCGCCATTAATCTTGTTGTGCTTCTGGTGGTTTCATTAAGTGTGTCTAGCGTATTGATCACCTTCTTTGGTAGTGATGTTGATGGTGATAACTTTTGGTGGAATTTAGTGGGCGTGCTGTCTGGTTTGTTGGTGATGGCGGGGCTATTCAGGTTTTTGGCGAGTCAGCCTTTTATGGCAGAAATCAACTATGTGCGTCGTTTAAAGCGAGAGATGAATAGGATTTATCGCAGTTCTAAAAAGGTACAAGCCGCCGCAGATAATAATAATAAAGCAGCCCTAATTATTACCTATTTTAATTTGCAGGCATCTAAACAGGTTTATGAATTGGATAATAATACGTTAACGCTTGATGAGTTAAATGAAAAAATTAGCTTGCTCGATGAAAAGCTAAGCGGGTTGAATATGAGCATTACTGCTGCAGATTATCGCACTGAATTATTGGCTGAGTTATTGGCCGAGGGGTAAGTTTCAATGGCTATCTGGGTCTTTGACTATTTCAGTTAAGGAGAATGGCGTAAGCGAGACCCATTAAACGGCAATCAAGCTGACAGTTCATTAAAACTGCGCTTTACTATTAGTCACTATTGCATGCTAGAAAGCCATTTCAAAGGACTGAATATGAACTCTCCAACAATACTCGTGAAAGGCCAGATGATGGCCCAGCCATTATTAATATCTGATCTATTAGAATATGCTGCCGCTCATTATGGTGATCGAAAAATAATCAGTAAGCGCCTCGAAGGTGATATTTATAGTTACAGCTATCGAGAGGCTTTAATACGAAGTAAGCGTTTAGCCAATGCGCTGATCAGTTTAGGGGTGCAGGAGGGCGATCGAGTAGCCACTCTCGCGTGGAATGGTTATCGCCATTTTGAGTGTTACTACGCTATTTCGGGAATGGGTGCTATTTGCCATACCGTAAATCCACGGCTTTTCAGTGAACAAATTGAATATATTATTCAGCATGCCCAAGACAGCTTTTTATTTGTTGAGGCCTGCTTCTTACCATTAATAGAGTCTATTGCCGAACGATTGATGTCGGTTAAAGGGATCGTTGTGCTCATCGATGCTGATCAAATGCCGGTGACTTCTTTGTCGAATGTGATGAATTATGAGGTGCTCTTGAGTACCCAGTCTGAGCAGTATGATTGGCCGGTGCTCGATGCCGATAGTGCTGCTTGTCTTTGTTACACCTCCGGTACCACAGGGAATCCTAAAGGGGTTCTTTACTCCCACCGCTCAACTGTTTTGCATGCGTATGCTAGCCGTAATCCCGATGCATTAAATATATCAAGTGATACCGTTGTGATGCCGGTTGTCCCTATGTATCACGTGTGTGCTTGGGGAATACCGTATATCGCACCGATGTCAGGGGCTAGTTTGGTATTGCCCGGTGATGGTATGGCGGGTGAGGACTTATATCGTTTAATTGAGTATGCCCAGGTCGATTTGATGTTGGGGGTGCCAACGGTATGGCTAGGCTTGATCGATTATCTTAAAGCCAATAACTTAACTATACCGTCGGTGAAAACAGTGGGTGTGGGCGGGGCGGCTTCTCCTAGAGTTTTAGTTGAAACCCTTGATAAGGACTATGGCGTTTATTTATTACCCATATGGGGCATGACGGAAACCAGTCCATTGGCAACATTGGGCTCGAATAATAAAGTGATAAGCCAGCTGCCAGAGGATGAGCGTTATCACATTCAGACATCCGCGGGAAAGCCCATGTTTGGCATCGAAATAGAGATATTTGATGAGCAGACAAATGTTGCACTTAAGCATGATGGAAAAACTTGGGGCTTTTTAAGAGTCCGTGGTCCTTGGGTCTTAACGAGTTATTACAAGTCCGATAAATCTGATTGTTTCATTGAAGATCAGCAAGGAGATATTTGGTTTGATACCGGTGACATTGCGACCATTGATGATGCTAGTTATGTACATATTGTTGATCGTGCAAAAGATGTTGTGAAATCCGGCGGTGAATGGATCAGCTCGATAGACTTGGAAAATGCGGCCCAAGGTTGTGAAGGAGTTGTTGAAGCGTGTGTGATTGGTGTTAAGCATGAGAAGTGGGATGAAAGGCCGCTTCTATTTGTGGTGAGTCATGATCGCGCATTAAAAAAAGAAATTATTTATGAGTTTTTAGCGGATAAGGTGGCAAAGTGGTGGCTACCGGACGATATTATCTTTGTTGATCAGTTGCCTCATACCGCCACCGGTAAATTGCAAAAGCGGACCTTACGTGATGAGTATTGGGATTATTTAATTGAGTAACATTAAGGACATGTTATAAAAAAGGCCTGCTTAATAAACAGGCCTTTTTTGTCGAGTGCTGGTCCGGTTTATAAGTATTAAAGAATTATATTAACCATGTTGCTGGATAAAATCTTTAATCATTGGCGCTATGATCTCTCGATATCTTCTACCATTAAAAATCCCATAATGCCCAACACCTTGCTGCACATAGTGTTTTTTCTTTTTACTGCTCAGGTTATTACAAAGATCTAATGCTGCTTCTGTTTGCCCCTTGCCCGTAATGTCATCTTCTTCACCTTCAATAGTGAACAAGGCCGTTTTCTTGATAGCGCCGAGAGCGATTTTTTTACCTTGATATTCCATGGTGCGATTAGGCAGCTGGTATTCCAAAAAGACTTTGCGAATAGTGTCCAGATAATAATTTGCGGGCATGTCCATAACCGCAAGATATTCATTATAAAACTTTCTATGATCTTCAGCGCTATCGCCATCACCCTTGATTAAATCATTGAAAAACTTAACGTGTTTATTGACGTGGTTATCCATGTTCATACTGAGAAAAGCTAAAAGCTGAATAAAGCCTGGGTATACCTCCTGCCCTTTTCCTGCAAAACCCGGTGGCACAGTACAAATCACATTTTCCTCATACCAATCTAAATCTTTACCGCTGGCATAATCATTTACGTCAGTGGGGTTGATTCGTGCGTCTACCGGTCCCCCCATTAATGTTAGCGATTTAGGTAGGTTGCTAGACTTTTGTTGATGCATCACGGCCAGCGCAACTAACGCTGGAACGCAGGGTTGGCACACCGCAATGATATGGGTATTGGGGCCGAGAAAAGTGATGAACTCAATTAAGTAACTAACATAATCATCAAAACTGAAGCGGCCTTCGCTCAGGGGGACTTCACGAGCATTGCGCCAATCAGTAATGTAGGTCTCATGGTCGGGTAGAAATTCCTTGGCGGTTGCCCGTAATAACGTAGCAAAGTGGCCAGAGATCGGGGCGATTAATAAAACCTTTGCTTGTGCCGCTTGAGGCTCATCTCGCTCAAAGTGTAAAAGATCACAATAAGCTTTTTTATAAACCACTCGGCGGTTTATTTTCACGGCTTTCTTGTTAATTAGGGTGCTGTCTAGGCCCCACTCAGGTTCTTCATAATCTGCGGTTAAGCGTTCGAATAATTCAATGGAGGCAGATGCAGTTTGAAAATAAGGGTGGTTAGCAAGGGGGTTGATAGGTTCCGAGATTAGCTGGCGAGTAATGTTTGCCATCTCATGCCAAGGTTGGATTATTTTTACATATTGAGCATTCAATTCATAAAGCATGTCTAGCGACCTCATTAATAATGTAATTAATGTATTATCTAAAGCCTAGTTCGGCTGAGGCCGCTCGTTGAGCAATAATAAGAATTAAGCTAAATAAATAGACAGTTCTAGGTACTTCGGCTGAATGCCGCTACTTAACTAATGCTTTAGTAGCGGTGGAAGTGATTATCAATAGCGGCTTGTCTTACTGTTTACGACCTTGTCTTTTTTAATATAGCATAAGTAAATAAGGACGCGCTGACAAACATAAATAGGCTGTAAATACTGGGTGCGATCGACATGGCGCTGCTTTCTAATAAGCCTGATGTTATCAATAATGCCAAAGTGCCATTTTGCATGCCGACTTCCAATGTGATAGTGCGAGATTGCGCTTCTTGGTGTAATAAAAAGCGACCCGCAAAATAACCTAGCGTCATGGTGCTTAGGTTTAGAATAATAACCGCGGGCCCTGTGGCAAGAGCAAAGTCGATTAATTTATCCCCTAAGTTAATACAGATACTGATAATGACAAACGCTAATACCGCCATTGAGAAGCCGCTGACAAACGTTTCAGAGCGCTTGGCAAAGTGTGACCACTTGGCGCGAATGCCCATGCCTATTAATACGGGAATGACCGTCACCACCATTAGCTTAATCCACGTACTAATAATAGGCAGTTCAAATTGCTCACCTTCGCTGCCATAAAAATGGATGGCCCACACGGCTAATAACGGAATGGTGAACGGAGTGATCATGCCGATGATGGCCGTTAAGGATACCGACAAGCCAACATCCGCTTTGGCTAGATAGCTATAAAGATTTGAAGTCGCACCGCCTGGGCATAACGACAGTATGAATAAACCAATAGCCAGCTCACCTTCTAGGCCCGTTAGCGCAATAACGGCGATAGCAATTAGCGGCAAGATAAGCATCTGGCATATCGCGCCGACTAAGAATGCCTTTGGTTGCTGGAATACTCGTTTGAAATCGGCAGGTATAAGGCTTAAGCCAACCCCTGTCATAATTAGGATAATGGCAATAGGAAGTGCCACTTGAGTGAGCGTTTGAAACATAGAGTATTCCAGATTTTTCTTGTTATAGGGATTGCTGGTGCTTACATTACCTGCGCAGCTCAGTGCCTGCAAGGTATTGGACTAAAAGCATAATTAGTGTAAAATGCGCGACCCATGAATTTTCATGGGTTAAATAATTACGGTAGGCAATTTTAACACCTACCCACATAAAACGATCGGAGCGAAATACTTTATGGTAGTTATCCGTTTAAGCCGCAGTGGCTCAAAAAAACGTCCTTTTTATCATCTTTCTGTTGCAGACGAACGCAACCCACGTGACGGTCGATTTATCGAACGCGTTGGTTTCTTCAACCCTGTAGCACGCGGTTCTGAAGAAGCACTTCGTGTTGACGCTGAACGCGTTGAATACTGGATGAGCAAAGGCGCACAGCCTTCTGCCCGTGTTGCTAAGTTATTGAAAGATAGCGCTAAAGCACAAGCGTAATCTAGCTTTCACCGGGGAATATCATGGCATTAGCACAGCAATCCACATCGATTAGCGATTCTGACGTAACCATCGTCGGAAAAGTGACGACTGCTTTTGGTATTAAAGGTTGGGTAAAAATACATTCTTTTACCGATCCTATGAACGGCCTCCTGGATTATAAAAATTGGTTACTGAATATAAAAGGTCAGTGGCGTTTTTATAAAGTCAAAGAAGCCAAGCCCCAAGGTAAAGGCATAGTTGCAAAGTTTGAGGGTATCGATGATCGCGATTTAGCCTTGGCATTAAGCCAAACTGATATTGCAGTTCGATCCACGGACTTGCCACAACTAGCAGAAGACGAATTTTATTGGTCTCAGCTTGTTGGTTTGATCGTCGTTAATAAAAACGGCGAGTTGTTAGGTAAAATCGATCATTTGTTCAACTCTGGCGCTCCTCACGAT
>JBNMOT010000033.1:0-26478 GCA_051275515.1 Oleispira sp.
CCCGCTTCTTCGGCGCGCAAGGTATGATTGAAATCGGCATAGCCGGGCTCACTGAAACCTCCCTGAGCCTGACAAATTTCGATGAACTTGTCATACGCCTGACCTGAATTCAGCGTTTTTTGGGCGCGCTGATAACAGGCGTCAAATTCATGCAACCCTTGCAGACTTGCCATGTTCAACAACCGAGCCGCCAACTGTAATGAGCGCTCGATTAAATCGTACGGTGCATTTTTTTGATTACGCAATACCGCCAAGACATCATGAGCTTCTAAGGCCGGTCCGATGCCACGACCAACAGGTTGGTTGCCATCGGTAATTAACGTTTCTACGTGCAGACCTAACGCTTTACCTGTCTCTATTAAGTGGTGACTCAATTTATCGGCCGCTAGGTGCGTCCTTACTTTTGCACTGGGCCCGACCGGAATATCAATCAACACATGGGTGGAGCCTGCGGCAATTTTTTTAGAAATCACCGACGCGACTAGCTGGCCTTCACTATCAAGATCTAAGGCGCGTTCTATTCGAATAATAATATCGTCGATGGGACTCAGGCTCACCGAACCGCCCCAAGCTAAGCACGCACCATGCTGTTCAACAACACTACTCATCTTGTTAAATGACAAGGTCACCGGGGTCATTGTTTCCATAGTATCGGCGGTGCCCGCCGGCGAGGTAATAGCACGACTCGACGTCTTAGGCATGATCAAACCATTGGCGGCTATAATCGCCGTTACGATCGGTGTTGTGCGATTACCAGGCAGTCCACCGACACAATGTTTATCCATCACTTTAGCTTGCGGCCAAACAAACTTTTGGCCACTGTTCACCATGGCTTTGGTCAGATAAATCGTTTCTTCAATGGTCAAGCGATCATCCGCACAGGCCGCGACAAAAGCCGCCAATTGCACATCACTATAATGACCCCAATTGATATCTCTAACAATTTTTTCGGTACTGGTTGCGGTGAAAGGTTCACCGTATAATTTACCGCGCACATACGACATCGAATCAACGGCGGGGGCATGACTAAACTGTGCCACATCGCCTTCTTCCGCACCGAGCATGCTCCAAGCAATATCAGATAAACCCGCTTGCTGATGAGTTAGAAGATTTTCCGATACAGTAATTAACGTGGCCGTGATTGATTTTTTTTCAATACAGACCTTCACCCGAGTCATGGCGTTAAAACCTTCGGCGCGACAGACATGACAGTCTTTGCGCATAAAGACCACGGCCTGCTGATAAGTATCAATACCGACTTTTGTTAGATATAAAAAATTCTCGTCCATCGCCTTCCACCTCCCTCGCGGTTTTCATCTGCCAAGCCGTATTCATTTCTCTTAGCTTAGCCATAGCGAACAGAGCCTGTCTTGTGTTATATCAATATTCTCCCTGTTTCAATTCTCTATGGTGAAGAACAACCTTAAATAAGCGTCGTTGCTATGAAGATTCAATTTATCGGCGCTACCGAAACCGTCAAGGGGTCAAAATATGTATTACACCTGGGTTGCCAAACCGTCTGAAAAATACCAGACAACGAAACTGGCAAGCGCTGCCTATCGATGCCAGTAAAATTGATGCCGTTTTATCAACTCATGCCCATGTCGATCATAGCGGTTATGTAACGGCATTAATGAAGCAAGGGTTTACCGGACCTATCTACTGCAGCCATGCGACACGAGCACTCTGTCGAGTCTTATTACCCGATGCGGGCTACCGGCAAGAAGAAGATGCGCGCTACGCCAATAAAGGACATTTTTCTCGCCATCAACCGGCCGACTAGATGATTTACTGACGGCTCCTCCCGAGACGCTTAATGCAACCGATGACCTAGTAGTAGAATCAACCTACGCCGATTGCCAGCATCCCCAGCTTGATCCTTTTGAAGAAATACGGGACATTATTAAACGCACCCTTAACCGCGGGGCATTGTGCTATTACCGGTCTTTCTCAACAGTTCAATGGCGATTAACACGACTGAGCTATTTTTTGATTACCCAGAAAAACATCGCTTGAATAAATCTCAATGTGAGAGCATTGATCGCATGGTAAAGTTTGCCAGAACCCAAGCTAATCCATCGCACTCGTCATGCGCAAAGACCCCTGCATCATTATTTGTGCGAGCGGCATGGCCAGTGGCGGCCGTGTCTTACATCACCTAAAATCGTTATTACCCAACCCCAAAAATAGTGTTTTATTTCTCGGTTATCAAGCGAGCGGGACTCGAGGGTTTAATCTCACTCATGTATCCCCGCCAATGCCGAAATTCATGATCTGGAAGCGCTCTCAAGTCATGGTGATTACCAACAAATAATCGACTGGTTAACACCCCTACCGCAACCGAAAAAAACCTTTATTACTCACGATGAACCAGCCGCGGCAGATTGCATGCGCAGTCATATTAGAGAGCAGCTAGGCTGGCAAGAGGCCATCGTGCCAGAGTATCTCAATATTTTTGAGTTATAATCGCATCACCTCAATGATGCGATTATAACCATGATAGATACCCCAACTTCGTTAATAGCCTGCATTCAAAAAATGCTGCCGGATGCCGGTCTTAGCATTCAGGTACTGCCTCAATGCCCAGAGATAAAACTTTGGCTCGTCGACCCGATTCCGATGCAGCGCCCCTTTAGCCAAGCTGAAATGTTAGCCATTCAAGCTTACCCAGCTTATTGGGCATTTTGTTGGGCCAGCGGCCAAGTATTAGCACGCCACCTGTTGGACAATCCTGAGCTTGTAAAAGGTAAGCGGGTAATGGATTTTGGCGCCGGCTCTGGCGTGGTTGCCATTGCTGCGATAATGGCAGGAGCAAAACAGGTTATCGCCTGTGACATTGATCCTGACGCCCTATTGTCCTGCCAAGAAAATGCCAAACTGAACCATGTCGAATTCGAACGCCATACCGACCTGTTCACATGCAACCAAGACATTGATGTATTAATCGCTGCGGATGTTTTATACGATAAAGCGAACCTACCGCTGTTAGAGGTGTTTCTTAACAAAGCCGCGGCAGTGTTGGTCGCCGATTCACGGATAAAAAACTTCGACTTCCCTCCGTATCAAGCCATAGGCCAAGCAGATTCGTTTACAGTGCCCGATCTTGATGAGCTCGATGAATTTCGCCTTGTGAACCTCTACCGAGCAAGTCGTATATAAGAGGCGTTTTATAGATCAAAGGCGTCTCTAAACAGACAAGGTATTCATTCATAAATCTCACAATTAGGGCTATGATAAAGATATGCAAGATTGTTAGGTTCTCCAAGTCTTGCGAAGCTTAAGTCGTTTTAATCGGTTTGTATCGTTATCGATTAACGATGGATTGGATACTTGTCACATAGGAAGCAGCAATGGCACCCATATCATTCGCGGGTAGTACAACAATACCTGCAGCCCAGCCGCCTCGTAGTCAAGCTGAGCGTTCTGCTCCCGCTGCTAAAGTTGAGGATACGGCTCAACAAGAAAAACAGATTCAACGGGCGAATGATGAACAAGGCCGCAGGTCTTCTGAGCAAGTAAAAGCGACAGATGAAAACTCAGCGTCACCTTCCGTGACGCAAGCAGATGATAAAAAATCTGCCGGAGAGCAGCAAAAAATTGAGGCCGCACAGCAAGAGGCACAAAGAGCTGAATTTGATCAGCAAGCTGGCAATGTCCGCAAAACAGAGCCTAACGATGTGCGACCTCCTTCTAATTTTAAAGCAGAAACGGTTGATTCTGCCCCAGTCGTTAAAGTCGAGCCCTTACAAGCAGAAAATGCGGCTATTGAGATTTTCGTACAATTACAAAATATCGACAACCCCTCCAGGCAAGGACAAGAGGTTAATAGATTCGCCTAATTAGCGGGCCTATACTTCGCGATTAGTAAGTTTATGCAAGCAGGGTTAAACACCCGTCAGACTGAATACGTCTAAAATTATTCATTACATTAATAAATATCTGATAATATTTTTTATCAGTATCATGCTTGCCCGTCACATTATTAATACTTATGACACGATTAAATTTGACTCAAACTCATTAATAACGAGCAATCATGAGCCTAGGAATCTGTAAAACCCCAAAGTAAAACGTGCAGGACGCATACGAAAGGATACCGAAACGTCTTGGTCAACACGTCAAGGACATGCATATTTTTCTGCGTCATGCCCTCCTCTTTTAGTGATGTCAATAAAGAAACAGCACATGGTTTGTTATCGTTGATATGAAAATTTATTACGTTAAGGAAGTGATAATGCCGAATTTGCAGCAAGAGGGCAGCAAAATACGCAGGGCTTAGCACAAGCGTCATACCGTCTTACCGTCTTATTTACTTGCCCTAAAAGACGCTAGGGTTATACAAAACACAAACAGGGTCAGCTTGATAACCAAAATGTTACTGGCCCATCGTTAATGAGCGCAACCTGCATATCAGCACCAAACTCCCCAATGCCTACTGAGATTTTTTGAGACTTTGACTTGGTAATAAACGCTTCATACAACGCTTCTGCCAAGGCAGGCTCTGCCGCGTTTGAAAACCCTGGGCGCAATCCTTTTTTAGTATCGGCGGCTAGAGTAAATTGTGAAACAACTAATAAACTTCCGTTAACTTGCTGTACGTTTAAATTCATTTTTCCTTTATCATCGGCAAATATTCGGTAATGAATTACTTTGTGCAGTAACTTATCGACATCAGCAGAACTGTCCCCTTTTTCTACTCCTAGCAATACCACTAACCCTTGATCAATCGCAGAAATTGTTTGTCCTGCAACCTTTACACTGGCTTCAGATACCCGTTGAATTAATGCCTTCATTATTTTCGCTCGCAATTAAAAAATTATAAATCTTACGGTTATCTAACTTACAAATTCTAAAGAAGATTGAGTTTGTATGCCCGTACTGTCATTATAAATGAATGAATAAAAATACAATCATTGTTAGTTTAACAACATTACTTTTATGCCTACCGGTATCGACTAATGCTACCGATGTTTTCATCACCATTGATGAAGAGGGCAACCGTATATTCTCTGATATTCCCAGTAAGGAATCTCGCACCCATAAAATCAAAGAGATCAGTACGGTACCCGCTGTAAAAGTACAAAGAACAACCGCTACCGCCATTGATAATAAAGACTTTGATACGCAATATCAGCAGCTCACTATCCTGAACCCAATAAATGAAAGCACCCTGACCCGAGATAAACTCGGTAACTTTGTGGTATCAGCACAGTTAAGCCCCGCATTATCAGAGAATGATGAGGCTGTACTGTTATTTGACGGCCTAGAAATAAGTGTGGGTAATCAATTGAATTGGCAGATCAACAGTGCCGATCGAGGTACACACAGCTTGCAAGTGATGATTCGAAAACAGAGTAATCAACAAGAGAAAATAAGCAGCTCAAAAGTCATTGTATACGTTAAACGTTAATTCAAAAGTACGCACCATAAGAAATCATAACACCCCCTCAATAGCACTATTTAAGTGCATAGCTCTAAAAAAATGCCCTAATTTTGTTCAAAATTACGATATAATCTCCTATTAAGGCATCAGATACGTGCATACTTAATAATGGTCTGTTTTTTGCTATAAATATATTTAACCAAGACACCGCCAAACACAGGAAAGGTTTATTAATGATTGCATCGGCAGTGCTTAACCAACAGTTATTAGAATACCTAAATACTGGCATTTTATTGCTCGACGTAGACCTGTCTGTCATTTATATGAATCCTGCCGCGGAAGTATTACTTCAAGTCAGTGGACGCCAAGGCCTTGGCGAACACTTTTATGACCTTGCCTGGGAGTCTGAAGAAGATAAAGAAGCGCTGCAAAACTCTATCAGCACGGGCTATACTTTTACTAAACGTGAAACAGAAATTATACTGCACAATACGCACACCATTACTGTCGATTACAGCGTTAGCCCTATTGTTCATCCTGAAAGCCGAACACCTTGTTTATTAATTGAAATTCAAGGACGAGATCGTTTAATGCGTATCTCTAGAGAAGAGCAGATCATATCCAAACAAGAATCAACCCGTGAGTTGGTTCGTGGCATGGCCCATGAAATCAAAAATCCGTTAGGAGGTATTAGAGGGGCTGCACAATTATTATCTCGTGCCTTACCCGATCAATCTCTCGAAGAATATACCAACATTATTATTGAAGAAGCTGACCGTTTACGAGATTTGGTTGACCGTTTACTGGGCTCGAATCAGCTGCCAAAACAAGAAACAACCAACATTCACGAAATAATAGAGCGCGTATGCCAACTCATTGAAGTTGATCAAATCGGTGATATTAAAATCGTACGAGATTATGATCCTTCCATACCTGAATTTATTAGTGATAAATCCCAATTGATTCAAGCCATTCTTAATTTATGCCGAAATGCAGTACAGGCGATGATTGAAGCAGGGACTGAAAAGCCAACACTGTGTTTGAGAACACGAACAAAAAGTCAGTTTACAATAGGCCATCAGCGCCACCGCTTAGTGGCGCATATTTCTATTGTCGATAATGGCCCAGGCATTCCAAAAAATTTAAAAGAAAATTTGTTTTATCCTATGGTCAGTGGCCGCGCTGAAGGCACCGGCTTAGGACTGTCAATCGCACAATCGTTAATAAACCAGCATGAGGGTATTATCGAGTATGAAAGCGAAACGGGCCACACAGAATTTTCTATCTTCTTACCACTTAAACACTCTTAGGGCTGATCAATATGAATACTGTTTGGATTATTGATGATGATAAATCAATTCGCTGGGTACTAGAGAAAGCTTTAGAGCAAGCGAATATTCCTTGCAGAATTTTTGATAGTGGCGAACCTATTATGGGCTTATTAGAAAAAGAAAAACCTGCTGCTATTATGACTGATATTCGCATGCCAGGGATTGATGGCTTAACATTATTATCTCAGATCAATGAGGCGCACCCAGATCTCCCCGTGATCATTATGACCGCACATTCGGATCTTGATAGCGCAGTGACGTCGTATCAAAAAGGCGCTTTCGAATATTTACCGAAGCCATTTGACGTTGATGATGCCGTTACCTTGATTCATAGAGCGATTGCCTACTACGAAGAGCAGCAAGCAACCCATAATGTCGTCGAAGAATTACCCAATGATACTGAGATTATCGGAGAAGCGCCTGCTATGCAGGAAGTTTTTCGCGCTATTGGTCGTTTGGCACAATCCAATATCACCGTTTTAATTAACGGCGAATCGGGCACAGGTAAAGAACTCGTAGCCCATGCACTGCACAAACACAGCCCACGTTCGAATGAAAGTTTCATTGCCTTGAACATGGCTGCTATTCCCAAAGACTTAATTGAATCGGAATTGTTTGGTCATGAAAAAGGATCTTTCACAGGAGCAGGCGGGCAACGCAGGGGGCGCTTTGAACAAGCAAATAATGGCACATTATTTCTTGATGAAATTGGCGATATGCCAGCCGATACCCAAACTCGGTTATTACGCGTATTAGCCGACAGTGAGTTTTATCGTGTGGGGGGTACAACGCCGGTTAAAGTCAATGTTCGTATTATTGCAGCAACCCACCAAGACCTTGAAGGCTTAGTGAAAGAAGGTCGCTTTCGCGAAGATTTATTCCACCGCTTAAACGTTATCCGTATTCACATTCCTCGCCTAGCAGATCGTCGAGAAGACATTCCTCGGCTATTAAAACACTTCCTAAACTCTGCCGGTGAGGAGTTAGATGTTGAAGTTAAAATATTGAAATCTGAAACATCAGATTATTTATCCACACTTGATTGGCCGGGCAATGTCCGTCAGCTAGAGAATACTTGTCGCTGGATTACCGTTATGGCTTCGGGCCGCGAGGTTCATGTTAATGATCTACCGCCTGAGTTATTGAGCCAAGAGCCGGCACCACCAAAATCTGGAAACTGGGAGCAAGCGTTGCAATATTGGGCCGATCAACAATTGACTCAAGGTACGCCAGCGTTATTAGATGTTGCGGTACCAATTTTTGAACGCATCATGATAGAAACGGCCCTTAAACATACGGCAGGCCGACGTCGCGATGCGGCCGTGTTATTAGGCTGGGGGCGAAATACCCTAACCCGTAAGATTAAAGAACTGAATATGGATACTGAAGACGCCCATGAAGAAGAGACTGAAAACTAACGCACGATTTCACGCCAATATAACATTCGGTTATTTCTGCAGAACTCACGAATGTTATTTTTGCTAATGGATATCATCATAGTCAGAATCATTCTCAGTATTTAGTCAAGGTTAGTTAGTCGCCGTACTGGTGTCATATTCACATATTACTGAACCTTCATTACCTGCACTCAGGTTAGTCACTAAGCTTGGTGTTGTATCTCCGGCAGCAAAACTCCCTGTCCATGATAGAGTCAGTAGAGAGAGTGGTGGCTTGGTAATGGATAAACTCGTGCAATTGTCATCGGTAATTAAAACGAAGCTTTTACCATCATACTATTCAACCTGAGCCGCCATATTTAATAAAAATATTTCAGGACCGAAGACATTACTAAGGGTTAATTGACCGAAGCGAATATCTAAGTTTTACCCCGCCCTTCCGCTTACAATCTGTGTTTGTATTAGATCTCATATCTAGGCCAATAATATTTGAATCAACGCCATCGTTATCAATAAGCAGTATTCCAACCGGTAATGTTCGAAAAGGACCATCAACATTGCTCGCCCAAGAAAACTGTCCCGTATCAACAAAAACATATTCACCGTCAAGCCAGTTGGCCTCGCTGTAACCTAAGGTATTGCTTGATAACTTCCGCCATCATTATCGTTTTCAGCCATTATCGTAGCGAAAAGTAAGTGGCGCGCCCATCTTTGGAAGAGTCGCTCATAAGATCCATCGACCAGACCTGATTGATTACACAAGGCACCCTTAATGCTTCTGATCGACAACGCATTGCAGCGCCATTTGTAGAAGCTAGCCGAACTCATACGTTGCTTACGGCATAGATCAAGCACCGTCGATCCATCTTCGATTAGTTTTAAGATCGATATTATTTTTCTGTCGGTAAATCGTGAAGTTTTCATAAAGAAATTCCTTTCGTTTAGTGTACGAAATACCTCTACTTATGACTGCTATTAATTTTAAGCGGGATTACACCAGTAAACGGCAATAAATAAGTCTCCCTGATTAGTGGGTGATGATTCATTTATATAATCTCGATGCATTCCATCAATAGGCAGACGCTTCAAAATACCACTAGTGCAGACCGTTAAATAATTATACTCGATAGGGTCAAACTGAAAGGGGATTTTAATAGGGACCAACGCCTTGTTATTATCAGGAACATCCAACGCCATTCTTTCTAACTCCCTGATACTATAAGACACATGTATTATAGAGACTTAAAATAAAATAATAAAAGAGACAAAAAAATCGATTTTTATTTTAACCTAACCTCCACCGTACGTTCTGCATTAGCGTTATCACAACGGCCTATACTACTAATAGTACAAAAGGTATCACCATTAGCGATAAAACTTGTGCACCTTGTTAAAGCACCGCACTGGTTCAACCCTGTAACCGTAAAATCATATTCAACGTCTGCACTGCCCCCACAATTACACGGCTGTGTAGACAACGTCTCTTGGGCTCTTAACTGCACCCCACTTTCTGCAGCATAAAATGCACGACTTGATAATATATTTTGACTATACGACTGGCTGCTCGTTACACTCATTTGATTCACAGCTGCCGCAATCAAACTCATGATAGTAATAATAAAAAGCACGACCGGTAAGCCGATGCCTGACTGTTTAGAAAGTGCGTTATTAAGGTACATTTCGTAGTTGCACCGCTTGGCTAATATTAATAATATCTGCGTTTGAGCTAGAGCTAACAATCACTAAGTTCATACGAACCACTGCATTTCTTTGCAACTGAGGGGGTGCAATATTAAAAGATAAACTATTGGCTTCCAGAGAATCTGCGATAAGAATCCTGTTTACTCCACTAGTTGGAAGACTGCTGCGACTGTCTGGATGAAACCCATAGTTTTGATAACGCCATAAGCGACCACTAGCATCTTCACAAAAGCTAATGGGCTCACTAATAAGAAAAAAACGTTTCCCAGGTGAGTCTGTTGGAAAACGATAATTCGAAGATGAAGAAAAAGTGAGGGTTTGTAAGTTGGCACTTGGAATGCCCACCGCGCTGGCACTTGCAGTATTCGTAGAAACACTTCTGACCGTCGCAGGGTCAGTACCATAAATGGAATGTTGACTAATAGGATAAACGGCAACGAAACCGGACTCGCCCCCGACAGCATCGGCAAAAGCAATCGCTTCAAAGTCAGTCTCGGTACTGGCAGTAGGCACTGACAAATATTCAGAGCGATATAATATAGGTACCAATTCGATACAACTATTACCGCCGTCATCAAATGTTCTGACACTGTTTGGCAACGCACGACGAACTTGTCGTAAGACTCTCTCAATAGCAATATTCGCGGTACTGGCTAACGATTGGCGTTCAGCACTGTCCACGAGACCTTGCGCTGATTGAGATATAAATTTAACACTGCCTGCTGCTAAAATAGATAGCACGACCATCACCACAACCAACTCAACCAAGGTAAAAGCCATGGATGCTTTGTAATGTGATGATTGCTTAAATAATTGTTGAGGGACAGAGAGTATATTCATAATTCAGCTTTTACAATCAGCATTAAAGATCCGCTCTAATCACAGAAAATACAAGATTCTGGTTGGTCGGTGAACTAATGGTCACTGTAATTAGCTTGCGATTGGCCGCCGCTTCATAACAAGTAACGTCTATATTGACAGTATAGCCGGCATAATTAGCAGGCGAAGTGATATCAAGAAAACCCGCCGGTCCAGACAACCCATTATAGTCATCAACATCATCGTACAAACTGCGGCTGCTTTCTCCCGTTTCAATCCCTGCAATAGAACATGTTCCTACAGAGCCTCCTCCTAACGGCGAGTCTTCTTGATAACGCATCGATAATATTTCATCAAGATAGGCTTGAGAAAGCTGAGTCACTTTGCTCTGCCATAAAGGATCAGAGCTTCTGCCAACCCCCTGAAATAAGCTAGAAGACAGTGCGCCTAACGCAATGCCCAGCACCAAAATACTAATAACCAACTCAATTAAACTAAACCCTTTTGAACCCTGAATGTTCAAGGTATTAGGGGATGCAGTTACCTTCATAAGCATATCCTGAAGCACTAATACAAAGTTCAACGTCAGTGGCGGAATCAATACAGACTCGTAAATTTTGGGAGGGGACTCGATTACCATCACCATCAAACGTAACCGTTAAAGGTACTGGTGATAAAGCTGAACAATTCACTGTTAAATCACTGCCAAAACGAATCTCTTCATCGTCGCGGCCGACCTGAGCGTCGTAAGTTATTGAACCCGAGCTAACCACTAAACGCCAATAATCATTGCCGCCAGTTACATGTAACTGGGTATGGTTAACGCTGTCGACAGACGCCCTGGATAACGCTGTTTGTTGCGCCAGTCTGATAGAAGCGATTAACTGGTTACTGATTATTGTGGTTGAATAGCTTTGTGATGAAGGGAAACGACTGACTGCGAATACTGAGAGAATACCCAGCAAGATTATTACTGTAATTAATTCAATTAACGTAAAACCTTGCTGGTAATATTTCATAAACACCAAAAGTCATACGACTGTTGGTTTGATATCACGATTAGCAACCACCATCGGTGACTAAAACATTATTCGGTGACGTATAGGTTACACTACAACTCGCTGATGTGTTCCCAGCGATGGTATACACAATAGAAGCAGCAGAACCATCAGAACCATCAGAACCAGTACCAGGCACGTCGTCACCATTTGCATCTTGATCAGGGGCTACCGGAGCTACCGGATCTACACTTGCTTCTGCAGCACTGGTATAGTCATTACTTGAGATTTGAGCAGCTTCACCTATTCCCTCGTCAGTCGCAGCAGGGTAACCAGCAACCATCGCAATAACACTCTCCTCTAACGTAACCGCAGTGTCTCCACTAGCGCTATCCGCAAGCTGTTGAGCATGTGCAATACTGGCCGCCGCCTTAATCGCACCCGCCAGCCCATTAATACTGGACTCTCTCGCCTCTCCGCCTAAATCGGCAAATCGGGGTAACGCGAATGCCGATAGCACGCCTAAAATCACGATGACCATGATTAATTCAATCAGGGTAAAACCTGCTTGTTTATTGATCTTTTTCATAGATCGCTCCTCAATTTCATTTAACTTTAATCTCATTACTAAAATGAAGTAATAACTCGACCTGTTGCCAGATCGTAATGAATGTGCAAACCACCTCTATCAAGACGATAGTGATATTGGCAAATGTCACCGTCTAATTGAGCAAGATATATTGACTCGACATTACTGTCGGCTGTAGCATCATTTTCAGTTTTTAGCACTACTTTAGGTGCAGAACCTTTTAACAAACCATTCCATAATCTTATACACGTTGAGTGACTAACAGCGAATTCCTCAGACGTTATCGCTGAATTTTGTTGATTCATTTCAATAACATCAATGGGCCAGCCATGTTGTCCCATCAGTATATTTCCGCCACCAAAACCTTGGAGTAATTCCGTCTTATTACTCGATCCTTTAGACTGCCATACACTGTGAGTTAATCTCACCACGGCTTGCAAAGAATTAGCGGTCAACTGTACACTGCTCTTATGAGCATCATCTTGTAAGTGATTGATCTTAGAAATTAAGACAACCGCTAAAACAGATGTGATCATTAAAACCAAAGCGAATTCTAATAAACTAAAACCAGCCTTATTGAATAACCTCTTAGCTTTAATTCTAGTCAAGGGTTTTAATATTTTCCTATCGACGTTACGAATCGATACAAAAATACATCTTCTCATTACTTAGCACCCATAGCGCCGCTCAAATCCCAAATGGGCAAGAATACGCCCAATGCTAATACCAGCACCAAACCACCCAGAAATACCAATAGAATAGGTTCTATTGAGTCTGCCAGCTTTTTTAATTCATAATCAATTTCTTCTTCATAAAAATCAGCAACGTCGTCTAGCAAGGTATCGATCGACCCAGTTTCTTCCCCAACTGACATCATTTGTAATACTAAAGGAGTGAATAAACCTGTTGCCGACGCCGTACTGGTTAACCGCTCTCCTAGCTCAACACCTCGATACATTTCTTCGATGGCAACACCGATTGACTTATTCCCCACACTTTCTGCAACAATTGATAAAGCCTTTAATATAGGGACACCCGAAGACAGCATCATTGAAAAAGAACGAGAGAAACGCGATAGAGCGATACGTTTAAACAGTGAACCGAATAAAGGCAAGCGTAATTTTATTGTATCCCACCACAAAAGACCTTCTGGAGTTTTAATAAAATACAACCAGGCGTAAATACCGCCGAGGGTTACTGTTAAAATCAACCACCAATAATTAATAGTGAACTCAGAACTGGCCATTAATATTTGAGTCGCAATAGGCAGATCAGATCCAAGTTTTGCAAACACACTGGCAAAACTTGGAATCACCATGACATTAATAATTATCATCGCAAACAGCATTGCCGTCATTACAAATAAGGGATATCGAGTCGAAGATTTAATTCTTTTCTTAGTTTCACGCTCTAACTCCAAATGAGCCGTTAGCTTTTGAAAAGCAATATCTAAACGCCCCGTATTTTCACCCACGTGAATCATACTAATAAATATAGGGGAAAATATTTTAGGAAATTGACGAAATGCTACTGTTAGCTCGGAACCTGACACTAATGAAGTAGCGATCGAATTAAGTACTTTAGACAACTGGGGGTTATCGCTCGATTCTCCAAGTCCATTAAGGGCTCGAATGATGGGAATTCCCGCTTTCGTTAATGCGTAAAGCTGACGTGTTAATAATACTTGGTCGTCTAATGTAATTTGTCTTTTGAGTGCAAACGAAAATTTAACACCCTCAGATTTTAAGGCTTCCTCTACAAGACTCGTAATAATAATATTTCTCTGCTGCAATTCATTCATCGCTATTGTTTGGGTTAATGCCTCAAGCTGACCACTGATTTTCCGTCCCTCGTTATCTCGCCCTGTATATTTGAAATCAGGCATATTAGCCTCCGTCACCTAAGCTAGCACTGACACGAAAGACCTCGTCCAAAGAAGTAATCCCTTGGCGAGCATAATCCAAAGCACACAGTGCTAATGGCCTAAACCTTGGATGAGCGTTAGCCGCTGAGGAAAACTCATCCGCTGAATTACGGCGCATAGCCGTAATCATTGCATCATCCATTTCGAGTAATTCATAAATACCCATACGACCGCTATAGCCCGAATTATGACAGTGATGACAACCACGACCCTTTTTGTAACTTGCCTGTAAAGGGTCCTCTGTCATAGACATCAGCCAAGCACGCTCTTGCTCTTCTAACTCATGATTTTCTTGGCAGTGTTCACATAAACGTTTAATTAAACGCTGAGCCATTACGGCACGTAGGGAAGAGGCCACTAAATAATGATCAACACCCATATCCAACAAACGCATCGCGGTAGAAACGGCATCGTTAGTGTGCAATGTTGATAACACCATATGCCCCGTCATCGCAGCTCTTAAACCAATTCCTGCTGTTTCATTGTCGCGCATTTCACCCACTAAAATGACGTCAGGGTCTTGTCGCAATGCCGCGCGCAATACTGTAGGGAATGTCAAACCTACTTTAGTATGAATTTGAACTTGATTCACCCGAGGTAGACGATATTCAATTGGATCTTCAGCCGTAATAATCTTTCTTTCTTGTGTATTTAATAGCGCAAGAGCGGCATATAAGGTGGTTGTTTTACCACTCCCCGTTGGCCCGGTGACCAATATCATTCCATGAGGACGCTGGATAAGATAATTAAAGCGTTCTTGTATATCCTTTGGCATTCCTAGGGAATCGAAGTCGAGTATCCCACTACTCTGATCCAATAACCGCATCACAACCGATTCGCCAAATTGAACAGGCATTGTGGAAACACGAACATCAATACTTTGCTGCCTCACGCGAATATTAAAACGGCCATCCTGAGGAACTCTTTTTTCTGAGATGTCTAATCCAGACATGATTTTTAAACGAGAAACGAGGGCAGAAGCAATTCTATGCTCTTTCATCACTTGCTCATGCAAGTCACCATCAATTCTCATTCTTATTCTAAGTTGAAACTCTTCAGGCTCAATATGTATATCAGAAGCTTTTACCTGAACAGCATCTTCAAAAATACTTTGCAATAACCGCACAACAGGGGCTTCGCTACTATCAATGCCCAATGCCAAATTTTTAATGTCAAAATCGCTTTCAGACAACTCGCCTTCTAACTCTCCTGCAATAGAAGCAATTTCATCCTGACGTCGATAAATACTGTCTAACGTTGTTAATAAATTATCTTCAGATATAAACGCAGGTAGCACAGGTTGTTTCAATTGACGCTGAAGGTCATCAATAATCATAAGGTCCGTCGGATCGGATAAACCAATAAGCACACCATTTGCTTGCTCTGCCAATACGATACAACGATAGCGCCTAGCATAAGCTTCCGGCAAAATACGAACGATATCGGCCTGAATTCTATAACGATTTAGATCAACATAGGGGTAATGAAAATAATCAGATAAACACGACAGAAGTTTATCTTCTGAAACAAATTTAAGATCGGTTAATACCCGACCAATTTTTTTCCCGGTACGTTTTTGCTCAGCCAAGGCATCCATTAACTGCGCTTCAGTAATGAGCCCTTTTTCAACAAGCAGGTCTCCAACCCGGAGTTTCTTTTTCGTTTCCATTTTATCGTTCATTAATAGCAACCTTACCTTGTTCTATACGATCTAGACGTTTATTGATCCATCTCTGCTGTTGGTATGTTAATAAAGACGAACTCAATAGGTCTTTATATATTGAGTATGTTTTTGCGTTCTGCTCTAACTTTGCATAATTTAATGCCATCGCTAACTGCCATTTAACGTCATTAGGCTGTTGCTTTATTAGCTCAGAATAATATTTATTTGATAAGTCATAATAAGCGTACAGTTGTAAACTAGGGGCGACCAGCTGAAACCAGTCTAGGCTCGTATTATCGTGTTGCGCTAATACGAATCGATGTAATTCAGCACGCTCCCCTTTCTGCATTAGTATTCTTACTTTTAACCGCAGGTATTCATCTTTTTTCTCTGTGGCCAGCGCAAGATCAATCCAGGATAGTGCCACTGGAGTTTGTTTATACTTATACGCTTTCAACGAAAGTTGATAGTATTTAAACCCTATGTTTTCAACCTCTGTTATGTTTACTTTTTTAGTGTTACTTTCTGTGAAGGCTGACTTATACTCCTGTTTATTTTTAATATCCGTTTTTTTTATTTTAGTTTTCGTTATATCGGCATTCTTTATTTTAATATCGTTTACTTCAACATCTTGTATTAAAAACTCTTTTTTCACAGCGTCATATTTAGAAGAGTCATCAATTATCGCCATTCGATCATTTTTAATTCTGAGAGTATCTTTAATTCCTAAAGTATTTTTAATGGTTTTTACTTTAAACGTTTTAAATTTCATAATGTCACGTTCAATAGGCTTATTAGCTATCAAGCGGCTATTGATTACGTCGATTTCAAAATTTTCTTTTGAGGTATCATCACTTTCAATTGTATCTTCCGTTATCAGTAACTGCTGAGGCGTCATCACATCATTAGAGTAAAAAATATCAGCAAGTGATCGCTTATAAAATATTTGTAACGTGAGGATAAAAAACAACAAACTGACTAAGAGAATAAAAGAAATTTTAAGCAGTTTATTTTTTTTTGCAGGCTGCTCAATCATCAATGAATGCAGCGGCAAAGCCTGACAAGGTTTAACAGAATTGGCATCCAGTTGGCGCAACACATCATTAACTAAACTCATGAACTAGCACCCAGGAGCTTAGCAATATGACCAACATAAATTCTCTCCAGTAAAATTTATTATTACTGAGTTTCTTTGCGCCTTCTGTATCTTTTACAGCAGCTCGAACGTTCGCTTCAGAAACATAATGTTCACCTCGACCAAATGCACTAAACAATGATTTTTGAGCAATAATATTAATCAAGCGAGGAACACCCTCTGTCGCTTTCACCAGTAGTTTTAATGCTTTTTTTTCAAAAACGGGCATGCCTCGATAACCGGCTAATATCATTCTCTGCTGAATATAATGCTGTAAGCTAGTATCATCCATAGGCCTTAGTTCGGCGCTGTAAGTAATACGTTGCTTCAATTGACGAAACCGATTCTGTGCTAACAGAGTATCCAATTCTGGCTGTCCAAAAAGGACTATTTGGATCAAACTGCGACTTTCAGCTTCTAAATTTGAAATTAAACGTAAAGCCTCTAAGCTATCTTCCGGAATGCATTGAGCTTCATCGACGACGAGAACAACGCCACCACCGTTCTGGGCTAAGGAGAGTATGCTTTGCTGTATTTTTTCTTGTACTTGATGGATGCCTAAACTTGTCACTTGCAAACCTAACTCATGCCCCATCGCGCGCCATAACGCTTCTGGCGACATTGCTGGATTAGGTATATAAACAGAAACGATCCCTTCGTCCTGTAAACTATTTAATAACCGGCGACATAACAAGGTCTTCCCGGTGCCCACTTCGCCCGTTATTTTAATAAAGCCTTCGCCCGCCTGTAAGGCATAACTCAACACATTAAAACATTCTAGCTGTGGTTTTATTTCAACATAAAATTCTGTATTAGGTGCCAAAGAAAATGGCTGTTGCGTAAAACCATAATAATTTTGAAAACTAGCGACTATACTGGCATTGGCTTTTTTCGTATTCGCTATATTCATAACCTAGGTCCGGTCTGTAAACCAGAAAAGCGATCATTTATACGCTCCATCTCTTCATAATGAAAACGGCTATCAACCACTGTTGGCTGAATCAAAATCACTAACTCACTTTGGATAGTGGTTTCTCTGTTTTGCCCGAATAGCACGCCAATAATGGGGAGATCTCTTAAGTATGGAATACCCGACGACGTCATGCTCTTCTGGCTTTGCATCAGCCCACCAATCACAACAACCTGGCCACTTTTGGCACGAATAATTGAATCGGTTTCGCGAACCGTACTAAAGGCTAAAGGCACCGTTAAAGTACCTGAGCTTAATTGAACATTTTTTTGTCTTTCACTCACCTCAGTAATGGTTGGATGAACATGCAAAATAACATCTTTTCCTTCGCCTATCTGAGGGGTTACATCCAATGCAATCCCAGAGAAAAAAGGAGTAAAGACGACCTCAGGAAAGCTTGTCGTAGTAGTGCCACTGGTTGTGGTGGGTGATTTTATCTCGGTCACAAAATACTCATCGCTGCCGACTTTTATAACCGCTTTTTGGTTGTTAACGGTGGCAATTCTAGGGCTTGATAAGACCTTCACCTCACCTTGAGTTTCTAATAACTCAATAACGCCCGTAAAATCATCGGCATCAAAATTGATATTAAATACGCCGCCTATTTCATCGGCATTTAATAATGACGCTGATGCCATTGAGCCGACAGTATCTCTTGAGGTATCATCAATTCCACCTGTTCGTCCAGCGCCAAAAGTATTCCATTGAATACCCGACTGAAATCCATCATTCAGTGAAACCTCCAATATCTTAGCTTCGATTAAAACTTGTCTACCGACGCTAAGCTCTGCCCTTTCTAAATAATTGCCAATGTCTCTAAGCGTATTCGGCATGCCTTTAACAACAACCATCCCAGACTGCGGATCAACAACAATACTGGCATCCTCTTTTCCCTCGATCATCATATTCAAGGTTACTGCTAACTGTCCCCAAAAGTCACTCGATGAATCAGTATTCACCTGCGTTGAATTCGAACCAGCAGAATTTTTACTGCTGTGCTTTGAAGTGACTTGCCCATTGTTCACCCACATACCCGATGAACCTGAACGACTAACGTTTAAGTAATTAATGGGAAATATGCGTGTTTGCACTGTACGTGGAAAGACTTGTATACCGTAGCTAGAAATAGAGTAGTCATATCCATAAATATCTCTTACCGCATCGAGTGTCTCCAGTACTGTCACATTTTTAAGGCTAAAGGATACTAAACCTTCAAGCCCTTCGTGAAGAATAACATTGAAGTCTGTTCCATGAACAAGACTCATCAGAAAAGATTTTATCTCGGTTTTTTTTGCAGCAATATCAAAACGTCTCTCTTCTGCTATCAATTCAGGTTCAGGAGGAAGAAGCTGCTCAATAAATGCTTGCTCGTCATTATTCGCTAACATTTCTTCCGTTGCCTCCTGCCACACCAATAAGGGCTCAACCACTTCGGGCTCTTCTTTCTTTAGATTTTGATTTTGATTTGCGCATGAAGCCATTAGTAGCGACAAAATTAAAATAGTTAGTGCTCTATTTTTCACGATTATATTCCTTTATCGTAGCGGTCATGGTTAAAGTAGCACTCCGCCCTTTATATACAACTTTAACCCATTGATCCGTTATTTCTATCACTTTAGCGCCACCAATAACTTGTCCTTCCACGACCAGAGTGTCATTAATAACGGCTACCTTTCTACTTTTTGAGCTTAATATTTGTTGTAGGTTTAAAACTTCTCGAGTAACGATACGATCAGCCTGACTACCTGTAGACCAACCTTTGGGTCTCATTGGATCTTGCGCAAAGCAGTTAGAAAAAAACAATACTAAAAGTAATGGCTTTAGAATATTAAACACCCAAAACCTCCTTACTCATACTCAATGTATAAATTCTGATATTGAGCTTACCTTTTGGGTATTGTGTACTTTCATACTTCAAATCTTGCCAAAATAACTGCCATGGCAAACCATCAAGTCGCTTTAAGTATGATAGTGCACTATCATACGTTGCCTCTAATTCGATATTAAAAGTATGTCGATAGATTAAAGCTTCTTCATTTGATTTTATGGGCTGGATATTACTTGAATATGCCGTTGAATCAGCATCAGACGTTAAGTTCCTTCCTCCTATATTCATTGCTTCTTCGGGCAGGTTAACTAATGATATAAGCTTTAGTTGTTTATCTTGCTTTAATACGTTTCCTAATAAACTAACCATTTGTCTTGGCGCTACCAATGCCTGAGTTAATAAGTTAATTCTTTCTTGAAAATTTTTACTCTCCGTAAGCATTTTATTTAACTGCTTTCGCAACGCTATATTTGGATCTTGTAATTTTTTATTTTTGGTATTTATTATTTTTTCTAAAAATAATTGATTAGTTATAATGTGCGTATTTTCTTTTTCCATCAGCTTAACATTGGTTAATACAATGGCTTCTATCACGAATAGATAACCTGATAGCAATAAAATTAAAACCAGAGTTAATGAAATTATATTTCGCTCTCGAACAGAAAAATTCTCATACTTTTTTATCGCATCAATGAAAGGTTTTTTTTGCCACCAAGTCATAAACCTCTCCCTGATTCACGTGGCTGTGTTGTCAATATATCATCGCTATTTTGATTTTTTGTCGAAAGAAAAAACTTATTTAAAGAGTTATCGCCCTGCATGACATTAATGTACTTAAAGGCCCTGCCTCGATAAGCATTTTTTGATCCAAGGTTTGTTATATAACGTGATACTTCTTCAGGCGTTTTAGCAAAACCTGATAACTGGACATCTTTGCCTTGATTCATAATTTCAATTTTAGATAACCAGACTCCACTGACGTTTTGCTCTGAGAGCTGCTCGACTAAGTTAGTAAAGCTACTTCTCGCACTGATCGAATCTTGGCGTAAAAAACTAACAACACGCTTTTGTTTCGCTAATAGCTTTTTTTCACGCTCAAGGTTTGCCTGAAGGTTTTTATCGATACTTGTATTCGGAAACTGAGAAATAACTATTTTTAATTCGCGGCTCAGTTTCTGCTGCTCGTTCTCCAACTCTGCTAAGTGCTCAGAAGTGTAGGCTTGAAATACCAACAGTCCCGCAGATATAACCACGAGTCCAATTAACGTTATTAAGCAAGCTTTTATTAACAGTAAAACTTCTCGCGGGAGCTGAGGTGGCTGAAATCGAGGAAGATACAGATTGATACTGTGTTTAACGGGCAACATACGCTAAAGCTCCCCCAAAGGCTGTCACTGACTTATTAATATCAAGAACGCCACCTAAAATTTCTATCCCTGATTTCTGTACAAGCTTGCCTGAAATATCAAGCTGCTCAATATGTGCAGTAAGTGCTGGCTGCATCGCATCAACCAAGTGCGTTAAATCGACATTCCCACCCATAATCCACAATTGAGTGATTTGATTCATACCCAGCTGGCTCTCGTAATAATCTAACGAACGCTGAACTTCTAATACAAGGTTTTCTACCTGAACGTCATTCACTGTCCCTTTGGATGAAAATCCAACATAATCTTCTTTATCAATAACTAATTCGTCGTCAGTTGCTTCTAATCGCAGTTCAGAAAGATCCACGCCACCCTCGATGAACGAGAGCTCACCCGAAACGTCATTATCATTATTGTTAATGTCTAAAACGTCGATACCCATTTCAACTTGTCTTGTCAGGTATAGAGCGCCGTCTTGATATAAGCGAATACAACCGTGACTGGGGCCCAGCTCTAATAACGCAATTCCTTGATCCATTGAGATTGCCGCAAGCACATTGAGTAAACTGAGCTCTGGCACTGTAATAATTTCAAGGGCTAAGCGCAGTTTTTCAGCCCATTTAACCCGTGCATTTATCTTATCATTTGGGCAAGCGATAACATGCGCCATCGACATACGGCCGCGATAAGCATCGTGGGGTAAACGTATTGCCTGAATAGCGCTCTCTTCAACGGGTTGCGCCAACAAGTCACCGATTCGAAATTCCATCGCGGCGCTTAACTCGTCGTCAGGCACATTCGGCGCTTCGACCAACAACAATTCATAATCGTCATCATCTAATACTAATACGGTCGGCATGCCATGTTTTACATGCTTTTTTAACCACAATTCCAGTGCTTCAATACCCTGCTCTTGATCATAGGCTATCGCCTCTACTATTCCTTCATCGGAATAGATGACAGCACTCGGGGTTAAAAAAGACATGTTAATGCCTACCCACTGTTTATGTTTTTTTTTACTAAAAGGCCAGCGACAATTCACCCACCGACTCCTGCTATTAATTTTAATATAACTACAGTTAAAGCTTAGTCGATAAATAACAAAATGCGCTGAAGACGAAAGCACTCATAACCTACTTTGATACTGACGTAATTATCAGAAAGTAATGTCGAGTTTTCCTTCCAATTGACGCCCAGCTTTCTATAATCAGCCCATACTGAGGAACCATCATGTTTAACATTATTTTATTTGAACCCGAAATACCGCCAAATACCGGCAATATCATTCGTTTATGCGCGAATACGGGATGCCAACTGCATCTAATTAAACCGCTAGGCTTTGATATGGAAGAAAAAGCGCTGCGCCGTGCCGGCCTGGATTATCACGAATGGGCGAGTGTGCGTATTCATGAAAACTATGCTGATTTCTTAGCGACAGAAGAGCCTAAAATTATTTACGCGCTCACGACCAAGGGCAAAAAAACGCACTCAGATGCCTCGTTTAAAGAAGGTGATTTCTTAATGTTTGGACCAGAAACACGGGGGCTACCAGAAGATGTTCGCGCAAGCATCCCATTCGAACAATGGCTTCGCTTACCGATGATGGACAGCAGCCGTAGTATGAATTTATCTAACACGGTTGCGGTAATGATTTTTGAAGCGTGGCGCCAGAATGGCTATGTGGGCGGGCGTTAATTGATTAGTGCTTACTTTAAAACTGATACATCAAACACAAAAAAGCCGAAGCAGATCGATCTTCGGCTTTGGCTTTTTATTTGGATTAAGAAAACGCGTCTAATTGACTAACTTCTTATTAAACAGAAACTATTGAACGGTTTCTTCCGTCTTAGGCGCAGCTTGCGCTTGCTGAGCTTGCTGAGCTTGAGACTGCTGAAACAATGCTTCGAAGTTAATCGGTGCCAACATCAAGGCAGGGAAGCTACCTTTAACAACCAATTGGTCGATCGTTTCACGAACGTACGGGAACAAGATGTTAGGACAGAAAGCGCCTAACATATGTTTAAGCTGTTCGCCTTCGATGCCTTTAATATGAAAAATGCCCCCCAGAACAACTTCAACCAAGAAAGCGGTTTCGCCATCGTTTTCTGCCGTTGCAGTCACTTTAACGTCAACCTCATAAGAATCATCCGCCAATTTGCGTGAGCGGCTGTTTAAATCCAGCTTAACTTCTGGTTTCCATTGCTTCTGAAAAGACTCAGGCGCATTTGGAGATTCAAATGATGAATCTTTAACGTAAAAACGCTGTAATGAAAATTGACCTTGGTCTTGTTCTTTCACGGGTGCTTTTTCTTGTTCAGCCATGATATTTCCTTAATTTTTATTTATTTTTCAGCACACCGTCTTGGTTATGCCGTTTAAACTTTTTTCATTCGCGATTATAAAGCCGTGATTGGGTGACGATTCACATCGACCTTACTTCGTCGCTGCTTAGTTACTATTTAGTTACTACCGGCAGATTTTGATTGCCCCATTCCAACATACCACCAGTTAAGCGGAATACTTGAAAGCCCTTCTGCTTCAATGTTTTACCCGCCATGCCAACGCTTTGGCCAGACTTGCATACTAATACAATGGGGTGTTCTTTTGAAGATTCAAGCTCTGACAGTCGCTCGGCCATAGACGCATAAGGAATATTGATCGCATTCGCCAAGTGACCACCGTCAAAATCCTTCTTGTCGCGGATATCCAATACCACAGCATCTTGCTTATTGATCATGTTAGTCGCTTGAGCTGGACTAATACTGGCACCGCTGCGCTGATTGTTATCCCAGAAGAAGGCCGCTAAAAACACTCCCCATACACTGACTAACATCCAATTATTATTTATAAAGTCGAAAGCTTGTTCCATAACCTATTTGCTGCCTATTGGTTGAATGATAAGAGGATAAAAGACTCCCAGTATAACCAGCCACAGCGGGAAAAAGAATAGAAAATGACGCAAGGCCGCAGATTCGCTAGAATAGGCGCAATATTTTTGTCTACTCACGTTAATCTTTTAGAGTTATTGCTATTATGAGCCAGACCCGCACACCTACTGCGCTGATTATCCTTGATGGCTGGGGCCACGGCGAAGCATCCGAATACAATGCGATCGCCAATGCGAATACCCCTAATTGGGATGCTCTATTACAAACCTACCCAAATGCTTTAATTCAAACGTCTGGAAACGCTGTAGGTCTGCCTGAAGGCCAGATGGGTAACTCTGAAGTCGGTCATATGAACCTAGGGGCAGGTCGCATCGTTTATCAGAACTTTACTCGTATTAATAAAGACGTTGCTGACGGCGGCTTCTTTGATAATGAAGTGCTCTGCAATGCAATCGATAAAGCTAAGGCCAATGGCGGAGCGGTTCACTTGGCGGGTCTGCTCTCTCCAGGCGGCGTACACAGCCACGAAAAACAAATATTTGCCGCCTGTGAAATGGCGGTAACACGGGGTATTACAAAACTCTACGTACACGGTATTCTTGATGGCCGCGATGTACCCCCGCGCAGCGCAGAGCCTTCCATTCAAGCACTGCAAGCTAAGTTAGATGAATTAGGGACGGGCTCAATTGCTACCTTAACTGGGCGTTATTTCGCTATGGACAGAGACAATCGCTGGGAACGAGTGGAACCTGTTTATGTTGCAATGACAGAAGCAAAAGCCAACCATCACGCAGAAACAGGTATCGCGGCCATAGAAGCCGCTTATGCTCGTGGTGAAGACGATGAGTTCGTGGGTGCCACTGTTATTGGCTCTTATGGTAAAGATGGGGGTGGTACAGTTGAAGATGGCGATAGCATCATCTTTATGAACTTTCGCCCAGATCGTGCTCGTGAAATTACTCGAGCCTTCGTTGAGCCTGATTTCTCTGGATTTAAGCGCAACGTAATCCCTAAGTTAGCCGATTACGTGATGTTAACCGAGTATGCTGCCGACATTCCTGCTAGCTGCGCCTATCCACCCGCTAAATTAGTCAACGGCATTGGTGAATATGTATCCAACCTAGGTTTAAACCAGTTACGTATCGCTGAAACTGAAAAGTACGCCCACGTTACATTCTTCTTCTCTGGCGGTCGTGAAGAGCTATACCCGGGGGAAGAACGCATTCTTATTCCTTCTCCCGACGTTGCCACTTACGATCTTCAGCCTGAAATGAATGCGCCGGAATTAACCGATAAACTGGTCGCGGCGATTAAGAGTGGCAAGCACGACCTTATCGTTTGTAATTACGCGAATGGCGATATGGTCGGTCATACTGGCGTGTATTCTGCTGCGGTGAAAGCCGCTGAGTGTATTGATGTATGCTTAAAGCGCATTACTGATGCCATTTTAGACGTCAACGGTGAGTGTTTGATTACCGCGGATCACGGCAATGCCGAGCAAATGATGAACCCGACAACAGGTGGTCCATTAACCTCTCATACCACAGGCCCTGTTGATCTCGTTTATGTGCATACTCATAATGATGGCCGCATGATAAATCCTGGTAGCCTATGTGACGTTTCGCCCACACTATTAACCATCATGCACCTAGCGCAACCGGCTGAAATGTCGGGCACTAGCCTTATTAAAAAATAAGATAGAGTCGATATCATGATACGAATCATCTTTCTTTTGAGTCTTTTCATTAGCCCGCTCGCCCAAGTGAGCGTTGCTGACGAACAGGCTGATCTTGCCAGGCTGCAACAAGAGATTAGTAAGCTACAGTCATGGTTGAAAGAGACTGAGTCAGAGCATGATAATCTCAGTCAAGCGCTTAAAGAATCTGATAAAAAAATCGGTAGCATCGCTAAAAAAATTGATGAAGCTCGCACGCTTTTGAAGCAAGAGCGGTCGCGCCTAAAAAAGCTTCAAGCGGAGAAATCCCAACTCCGCACCCTTAAAGCAGAACAAAAAAAACAACTTGCTAAGCAATTAGGGGGCGCCCAAAAGCTGGGGAATCAGGGCTCTATTAAAGTATTGTTGAATCAAGATGATCCACAGAAAATCAGCCGCATATTAAAGTACTATGAGTATTTCAATAATGCTCGCATGGAAAGTATCCAAACCTTAATCGTCGATTTAAAACGTTTAAACAATATTGAACACGAAATACTCACCCAGCAACATAAACTGATACAAACTGAAAATGATTTATTAAAGAAAAACAAACAACTTAATAGTGAAAAACAGCAGCATAAAACGTTATTAGTGGGATTAGAAGCGCGTCGCAAAGAAAAATCTAATGATCTCAGTCAAAAGCAAAAAGACCAAAAGCGACTGCAACAGCTAATCAATGAAGTGGCGACGCTGTTGGATAACAGTGTACGCAAGCAAGATGCTCGCCCTATCCGTTCGCTAAAAGGAACGCTGCCAACACCTGCTAAA
>JBNMOT010000034.1:0-26174 GCA_051275515.1 Oleispira sp.
ATACCGTTTATCTCGCAACGGATTTGGACCGCGAAGGGGAAGCCATTGCTTGGCACCTGCGGGAAGTTATTGGTGGTGATGAAAGCCGCTACCGTCGTGTAGTGTTTAATGAAATTACTAAAAAAGCGATTAAAGCCGCTTTTGAGAAGCCTTCAATTCTTGACATTAATCGTGTTAATGCTCAGCAGACTCGTCGCTTTTTAGACCGAGTTGTTGGCTTTATGGTGTCACCATTATTGTGGGCAAAAGTTGCGCGTGGATTATCTGCAGGTCGAGTTCAATCAGTTGCCGTGCGAATTGTCGTTGAGCGTGAACGCGAAATTCGTGCTTTTATCCCTGACGAATACTGGGAAGCTTTTGCCAAACTAGACAGTAAGCAAAGCGATCAGTTGCGTTGTCAGGTAGTCAAAGAAAATGGCGCTGAATACAAGCCTACGAACCAAAAGCACAGCGAAAAAGCCATGGCCGTATTGCAGTCCTCTGCATTCACTGTCGCTAATCGCGAAGATCGCCCCACCAAATCTAAACCTGCCGCGCCGTTTATTACTTCGACGCTACAGCAAGCAGCCAGTACCCGTTTAAGCTTTAGCGTGAAAAAAACCATGATATTGGCTCAACGCTTATACGAAGCGGGTTACATCACGTATATGCGAACTGACTCAACGAATTTAAGCAGCGAAGCCGTCGAAAATGTACGAGCGTATATTGAGCAACAATACGGTAGTGAGTACTTGCCACCAGAGCCTCGCTCTTATAGTAGCAAAGAAGGCGCTCAGGAGGCCCACGAAGCGATTCGCCCCTCTAACGTTGACCTTACTGCGAATGACCTGGAAAAAATGGAACCAGACGCTGAGCGTCTATATGATCTGATCTGGCGTCGATTTGTGGCTTGTCAAATTAATGATGCACAATTCACCAGCTCTACTATTACCGTTAAAGCGGCTGAATTTGATTTGAAAACCAAGGGTCGCGTTATTCGTTTTGATGGCCACTTACGCGCAATGCCTACCGGTGGCAAGGGCGATGAAGATATTATCTTGCCAGACGTCGCCATTGGCGATGTGTTAAAGCTCGACGAATTACAGCCTAAACAGCACTTTACTAAACCTTCACCTCGCTATTCAGAAGCGGCACTGGTTAAGGAATTAGAAAAACAAGGCATTGGTCGTCCATCAACGTACGCCTCTATTATCTCGACCATCCAAGATCGTGGGTATGTGCGCTTAGAAAGTCGTCGTTTTTACGCTGAAAAAATGGGCGACATTGTTACCAGTCGTTTGGTAGAAAATTTTGATGACCTAATGGATTACAATTTTACCGCCAGCATGGAAGAAAAGCTCGACGATGTTGCCAACGGTGCATTGAAATGGAAAAGCGTTTTAAACGAGTTCTATAGCAACTTCCAAAATAAACTGGAAATCGCTGATAGCGAAGATGGCATGCGTCCTAATGATCCGGTCAATACCGACATTGAATGCCCGACCTGTTCTCGTAACATGCAAATTCGTACCGGTTCGACAGGTGTATTCTTAGGCTGTTCAGGTTATAGCCTGCCACCCAAAGAACGCTGCACCAAGACCATGAATTTGACCGCGGGTGATGAAGCCATCAGCCTTGACGGTGATGAAGAAGCTGAAAGCCGTCGCTTAAACGATAAGCGCCGCTGCACAACCTGCAATACCGCGATGGACAGCTATTTACTAGATGAACAACGTAAATTACATATCTGCGGTAACAACCCTGATTGCAATGGCTACGAAATTGAACTAGGTCAATTTAAAATTAAAGGCTATGACGGCCCTACACTCGAGTGCGACAAGTGCGGCAGCGAAATGCAACTAAAATCAGGCCGTTTCGGTAAATATTTTGGCTGTATGGCGGATGAATGTAAAAATACGCGCAAACTGCTTAAAAGCGGAGAAGCCGCGCCACCTAAAATGGACCCTATTCCAACCCCAGAGCTACAATGTGTGAAAGTAGACGATACTTACATATTGCGTGATGGTGCCAGTGGTTTATTTTTAGCGGCGAGCCAGTTTCCAAAAAATCGTGAAACTCGCGCGCCTTTGGTATCTGAAATAATTCCTCACCAAGCAGAACTTGATCCTAAATACCACTTTTTATTAGACGCACCTCGCGCTGATAAAAAAGGTAATTCTGCAATCATTCGTTACAGCCGCAAGACAAAGTCACAATACGTGATGTCTGAAATTGACGGTAAAGCCTCCGGCTGGAGCGCTGTTTTCGAAGATAGCAAATGGGTAGAAACTCAACCGAAGAAAAAAGCAGCGGCTAAAAAGAAAGTGGCCGTGAAAAAAGCACCTGCAAAAAAAGCGACGATTAAGAAAGGCGCTGAAGAGCAATAGCTATACATAAATCAAGCTAAGTAACCCAGTATAATGCCTTATTATACTGGGTTTATTTTCATTTAAAGCCGTAATTTCATTCTATTTCCTTAATGCACTTCAAAATATATCTGCTATTTTTTAAGTTCCCAATAAAAAGAAAAGGAATTTCTAATGAAATCATGGAATATTTTACTGAAAGTCATCCTAATGTCGGTTGTTTTCTCACTCACCTCAGTGCATGCCAATGAAGCATCAAACCCCATTTTGAATATTAATAATGCCAGTATCGAGCAATTAGAAAAAATTAAAGGTATTGGAGCCAAAAAAGCACAAGCCATTATCGAATATCGATTGCAAAATGGTGATTTCGCGACCATTGAAGACCTGAGTAACGTGAAAGGGATTGGTTCAAAATTCATTGATAAAAACAAAATGTCGATGACTGTCCAATAATAAGTACCCCTTGATAATAGAGACTATCCCGTCGCGATTACTTGTCACCACATTGAGCTCTAATGCAATTTCGTTAAATTAGAGCTCTTTCGTCAAGACCCTTCTACGATATATTTACTTACCCAAAGCCCCATTTCGTGACAAACTTGCTATTCTCAATGAAATACATCTAGTTGATGTACATTGAACTCTATGAATACCAAAAAAGGGATATTCAGTGCCTGAAGTTGGAAACACAACAATAATCAAAGCTTCGCGCCGTCAACAAAAGCTTGCCGTGAAGCTTTTGATCTACGTACTCATCTTTAGCTTCTTTGTTACTCTTGCAACGTCAACGTATATTATTTATTCCGATTACCTAAGGGCAACCAATGAGTTCGAGCAAAGTATTACTCAAATTGAAGCACGTTATCAAAAAAGTATCAGCTATAGTTTATGGAACTTTGATAGACAACAAATAAAGACTCAACTGGTGGGTATTCTAAATTTCCCAGGTGTGCTAAATGTTTACATAGAGACCAAAGAAGGCCGATTACACAGTGCAGGCGATTTTGAAAAAACAGGTTCGAAAACATATGCTTTTGATCTATTTTTCACCAGCACTGAACGACAATATCCATTAGGGGTGTTGAATATTAATTTAAATTATAATGTGTTGTATGAAACGTTATTTTATAAAGCATTCCATATTCTCGCTAGCCAGTTCTTTAACTTTTTCGCCGTTTCACTCTTCATACTTTTTATATTTCAACGTTTCGTCACACATAGATTATTAAGTATATCGCAATGGGCTAACCGTTTTCATTTACATGATTTAGATCAAAAACTAACGCTTAGCTCATCTTATAATTCGCCTAACCCTCTAAAAAAAGAGGATGAAATTGACGCCGTTGTTAACGCTATTAATAGAATGAGAATCAGTCTAAAAGACGATATTAAAAAACGTGAAGACACTGAACTAGCGTTTAATAAATCTCAATACAAATTATCGATCGCCGTCAATAATGTTGAATTGGGATTTTGTGAATACAGCCAAAAAACGGATCGATTTTCAGGAAATAAACACTTCGCCAAGCACCTTGGCATAGACCATGAGGCATTAAGAGAAATTGAAAACCCTATTGATTGGTTCAAAAATCTCTTTATCGGTGATCAAGCGATTGAACAGAGAGAACGTATTAATCAGTTACTTCAGGGCCATATAGAACGTATCTATTCAGAACTTAGTATTCAATGCAGCGAAAATAGCATTAAACACTTTGATACCACTATTCAAATTTCAGAATGGGATGATAATGGTTTACCCGCCACGATTGTATTTTGTCTTCTAGATAAAACGTCACAGATCAATGCCAATAAACAGGCTGTAGAGTTAAATTATGCATTAGAGCAGAAAGTCACTCAGAGAACAGAAGAGTTGACCCATGAGCAAGTCCAATCACAAGCGAAAATAAAAAAAATAAAACAACAACTGGTTAATGTTGAACAACAAAAACGTCGCCAGAAAAATCAAGCAAACTTACAACCTTTCCAGCATGCACTGGCCAAATTACAAGATCTACTTCACCCTAGTAAGAGCAATAACGACAATCCAGAAGAACAACTTCAGCAAGTAAGAATGCTAATTGAATTACTCTCTGAACATCTGCAGGCAAGCAAGCCATCCAGTAGCCAAACATTTGATGTCGTTGTATCAATACAAGAATCACTGAGTGAGCGCTCAACGAAATCTGGGGTCACATCATTAACTAATTTGCGCCTGCCATTCTCTTTAATGCTAGACAGCCATAAAGATCTTTTAACGTATTGCTTTAAGCATTGCCTGATAACGGTAGAAGCACTGAGTCAGGATAGTTTCAACAGCAAAAATCTAATGGTCTCTCTCGAGTTAGAAGGTGATGATGGCGTTATAAAACTCATTTATGATGAAAAAGATATCAGAAAAATCAGTGGCCACGACGGCAATTATGATACTCGCAATGAAATGATCATACTGAAAATGTGTCATGCAATTCTTGAAGAACGCCTGATTGGATCGATTGCCGTTATCCAAGAAAAAAATCTATTCAGCCTAGAACTGCGTTTTAGTACTAATACACACAACTAAAACGCTCTACCAAATTAACGAGTGCGTCAGTCATTACCACTGATCTCTAAGAAGGCGAAGTGCTTTAAATATCGCTCTCGCTGAAGAAGTGATGTTGCCATTAGCCTCAAGTTTAGCCATCAGGACAGAACTCTGTAAGCGTAAAAATGGGTTATATAACCGCTCTTGTCCAAGCGTCATAAACGGCATTTCATCGGGGCCAAGGTTTTTAACATTCCCTTGCCAGTATTGGGCATCTTTATTTTCCGGCTCGCAAGTCAGCGAAAAATCTAGATTAGTTTTCATGTAGTCATGACCTGGATACAAAACCGTGTCATCAGGCAAAGGGGCAAGTACTCGTTGAAACGTCTCATACATGTCATCGACATTACCACCATTAAAGCAATTACCCGCACAAGCATTAAACAAGGTATCCCCTGAAAACAGCAGCGGAATGTCTTCACTGAGTGTTAACAAGCAAACATGCACCGGTGTATGACCAGGAGTCGGCAGTACTTTAAATACCATGCTACCAAGTTCAATCACCTCATTAGCGATCAAACCCCTACTTACGTTTGGGATTTTACCCATCGCGTGCTCACTGGCCCAAATAGGGGCTCCTGTTGCAGACTGTACAACAGGATTGCCTTCAATATGATCATGATGTTCATGCGTATTAATAATACACTTAATTTGCCAGCCTTCAGCGGCAGCGGCGGCAAGCACCGCATCACCATCCAGCGGGTCTAAGGCAATGGCCTGACCCGTTTTCTCACAACAGATAATGTAATTAAAATTCCGCAATCGATTATTCATGTAAAGACGTACTACTTTCATTGAGTCTCTTTTACTTAGTAATGAGGATTTAAAACACCGTATAAAACTTACCAATAAGTATAATTTTCTACATCGTCTTCCGCTTCAAGATCTGCAACAAAATGTGATTCAAAAATACTCTGCAGCTCTTTTACTCGAACTTCCAATTCATCTGAATCATAAACTACCCTTGGGCTGTGTCCCCAAACAGGGCCAGGCCATGCAGGATCGTCGCCATAGCGACAAATATGATGCTGATGCAGTTGAGGCACAACATTGCCAAGCGCGGCAATGTTCATCGATTTAGCGGAAAAATGGTCAGCCATTTTTTGACTCACCATCGCAGACTCTTTCATCAACTGAGCTTGGTCGTCGTCCGATAAGTGATAATACTCATAGATATTATTATGAGCGGGCACCAGAATGACCCAAGGATAGCGTTTATCGTTCATCAGCAGCACCTGGCACAACGGAAAACGCCCAATTAAAATCGTATCATTTTGCAATCTTGGATCTAAAACAAACATAAAGTCTCTCAATCAGAAGTTAAAAAATCTATTAATTTCATTTTAGGCGTTTTTTACTAAAGGGTCATCCTAACTTCACATATTAAAAAGGATAAACCAAACTTGTGGATACCCTCCTCGGCCCAGCCCGGTGTAAATGAACATCTTCTACGAGTAGATGAATTGAATTCAAAGCAAATATTCTGCACACTAGCGCTGATAAGATTCAAGCTTAATACTTTGTACTGAATAGAAATATGACTATTATTTAGTGCCCATCTAACTATGAGAGAAAACGGTAGCATATGAATAACACCGTTCGGTTTGTGAATAGCATTCATCAGATGGGCGTTGATACTTGGCAGCGCCTATCAAATACTGACAATCCCTTTTTACGTTTTGAATTTTTAGCCGCTTTAGAAGACAGCCAATGCATTGATTCGGTCAACCAGGGCATCGCCCTTAATAGTGGCTGGATTCCAAACTATGCACTTCTTGAAACCTCAAATGAAAAAAACGACGAGCCTACAATACTCGCCATTGCTCCCGTGTTCCAAAAACGGCATTCCTATGGTGAATATGTGTTCGACTGGGGTTGGGCTGAGGCCTATGAACGGAATGGCCTGAAGTACTATCCCAAATTAGTGTGGGCGATACCTTTTACGCCCTCCACGGGCCCAAGGCTTATAAGTCGAGGCAATCCTCAGCAACTCGAGCAGTATTACCAACAAATTGCAGAAGGTTTAACCCAATATTGCCAACATAATCACTTCTCTGGTTGGCATTGTTTGTTTCCTGACTCGCTTAGCCATAAGTCTTTAGCCCACAAGACGTTAGAAAATGAAACGTTATTAGAGTATCCCATCAGCAAGGTCATGCCTCGCACAAGCTGTCAGTTTCATTGGTTCAATGATAATGGCCTTGATAAAAAGGGTTTAAATCACCGCTTTACCGACTTTTCTCATTACTTAGAAAAGTTCACCAGCCGCAAACGCAAAAACATTAAAAAAGAACGTTCAAGACTGCTTGAATCTGGTTTTATCTTTAATAAAAAAGTCGCTAATGACATCACCCCTGACGATATTGAAAACTTTTACCATTGCTACCAATTGACTTACGCGAAACGCAATATGCGCGGTTATCTTACGCTGTCGTTTTTCCAACAAATTTTGCAAACAATGCCGGATCAATTATTACTGGTACAAGCCCAATACCCAGCAACAAGTGAAGATAAGCATCAGGGTAATAATCGAAACAGTATCGTTGCCAATGCACTGTATTTTAAAGATGCAGACAATCTCTATGGCCGCTATTGGGGTTGCTTAGAAGAGTTCGATAGCTTGCATTTTGAATGCTGTTATTACCAGGGTATCGAATATTGTATTGAGCATGATATCAGCCACTTTGATCCGGGTACCCAAGGAGAACATAAAATCAGCCGCGGCTTCGAGCCGACTATCTGCCATAGCCAACACTGGATTGCACACCCGCAGTTTAGCCAAGCGATTGGTGACTTCCTGAAAGAAGAACTACTAGACATACAAGACTACGCGAGCCGAGCTGGCGAGCATCTTCCTTTTAAACACAATCGCGAATAAGACGTAATGATTAAGACCCTTTTATCACAATACCCAATCCCTTTCCGTATCGCCTTCACGCTGTACGCGCTATTAGTCGTATGGGCCTCATTACGCACAGGGGGCGGTCCGCAACCGATTGAGCATTTTGATAAAGTCATGCACTTTACCTTCTACGGTTTATTTACGGTTATCGCTGCAGGTTGCACGACACAGAAAAAGACCTTTATACAGCTGAGTATATTTATTGCTTGTTATGGGGCTTTAATGGAGGTTTTCCAATCGTTTGTACCGTCACGATTTATGTCGGTTGCTGATATAATTGCTAATACATCGGGCGTTGTTATTGTATTATTTTGCGTTTTAAAGCTGCGCCTTAAAAGCACCTAGACATTTCTCAGGTGCTCATTTTCTAAAACAAAGAGCGACAATCATTTGAGTGCTTTAATTATTCGACTGGGTACGCGGTACTCAGGGTAATGGTCAGAGAGTTCTTGATAGGCTTTCTTAGCATCCACTAACTTATCCGCAGCGATGAGTTTTTCAATCTCTTCGATCATTGTTTCAACACTAACGATCACACCTTTATCTTTCACTTGTTCGCTTTGGAATGAGTGTATTGCAATAGACTGTTCTTTTCTTAAACCAGATTTTCTTAGATCATCAGGTGCCGCTGTCGACTCATAAGCTGGCGCATCCATCGTTTTTTTAACCTTAGATTTTTCTACTTTTAAGCGCTGTTCTTCAGTAGGCCCCGTGCTCTCCTCATAAAAAGCAGGGGATTCAAATCTAATTTTTTCTTCAGTCCGTAAAAAACCCTCAATACCCAGACGTTGCTCACCCACATCAAAGACAATATAAACAGACAGTACTAACACGGCGGCCACTGAGAAAACGCGCTGTAATTGAAGTCGCTGAAAAAAGTTATCTTTATGCACATGATCAAGGGCGTGTTTTAGTATTGCCTGATCCAGTAATGCAGGCGGAATTTCTTTTGCAGAATGAGCGTACAAGTCATCTAGAAAATCATTATCGGTATCATCATCGTTCATGGGCGAAACTCCGAACGGGCAGTATGGTTAGAGGAATAGATACCAAATTTTGACAAGCAATTTTGTAATGCGGCTTTCGAATAACGTAGACGGGTCTTTACGGCTTCGTGGGATGCATCCACCACGTCTGAGATCATCTTCAAAGTAAGGTCAGTTTCCTGACTAAGAATAAATACCTCAAGCTGAACCGCAGGCAGATTCCCCATACAGTGCTTTAACTGCTTTGTGAGTACGTCTTGATCATGAGCAAGACCAGGATCTTGTGAGTGGGTTTCAATGTCCTGCTCTGCTTCAACAGGCTTTAGCCCACGATAGTGGTCTATGACCAAATTATGCGCGATGCGATAAGCCCAGGTCGTCCATTTAGAGTGCTGTGTGTAAGTTGCGGAGGCCTTTATGATTTTACTCCAACATTCCTGATACAAGTCGTGAGCCAAATCCTGATTTGAAACTTGGCGTACAAAATAACGATAGAGCGCACCGTTGTGCCGATGATATAAAACATCAAATGATTCGGCATCTCCTTTGCCATAGGAAAGCATAAGTGCTTCATCTGCAATCATTGAAAAATCCCTATCGTTATCTATTTTCATAGCCTTTATATTACAGCGTCGACGCTAATCTGAGTAACTGAATAAACTCACTGCGATAGCCTAATGGGTCTGCTCCTTTGGAATCTAAAGCCTGCTTGATCATGGCGTTATAGTCCACTGTTTCAATATATTTACTCTGGCGTAATACTTCACCAAATTCAGCGACGGTCGCAGAGAATCTAAAATCGTTAGACGCGCTTGCAAAGGCACGGATGTGTTTTGGGTTATGTATAAGGTGAGAAATCAATTTACTCGTCGTTGAATCCAATTCTTTATATCTAAACTTGATAAAGGCTAGCTCTGCAGCATTTTTATTGAGTACTTTTTTCTCTTTTTTAGCGTCCTGCTGATACCGCAATGGATCTATGCGGCTACTCGCATTATGTTCCAATACAAGTTCATACAGCGCCGTCACTGAATGCCCTGCTCCGATATCACCGGCATCCACTTTATCATTATTAAAATCTTCACGTTTAAGCGCCCTATTCTCGTAGCCTAGTAGACGATACTCTTTGACAATTTCGGGATTAAACTCGATTTGAATTTTTACGTCTTGAGCAATGGTTAATAAGGTTGAAGACAGCTCTTCGACCAATACTTTACGGGCTTCCTTTAAACCATCGATATACGCGTAATTGCCATTACCTACATCGGCTAACTGCTCCATTAACGCATCATTGTAGTTTCCGCTACCAAAGCCTAAAGTCGTTAAGGCAATGCCTTCTTTACGTTTTTGTCCGATGAGTTTTTTTAGTGATTCGACATCACTAGTGCCGACATTAAAATCGCCATCGGTGGCCAAAATCACGCGATTGATACCGTTAGGCACATACTCATTTTTGGCTAGTGTATACGCTAATTGGATACCGGATTGACCATTGGTTGCCCCCCCTGCCGTCAGTTTTTCAAGTGCTTGCTCTATTGCAAGTGTTTGATTCCCAGGTGTTGCTTCAAGTACGACTCCCGATGCACCGGCGTACACAACAATGGACACTTTATCTTGGCTCTTTAGTTGTTTACTCAACATGATGAGTGACTTTTTAAGCAGAGGAAGCTTTTGCGGCGAATTCATAGAGCCTGATACATCTAACAGAAAAACAAGATTTGCCGCCGGTCTTTTATCTTCTATTAGCTCGTAGCCTTTTAGCGCTACTTGCAATAAAACATGATCACTAGACCAAGGGGATTGAGCGACTTCGGTTTTAATACTAAAAGGCTCACTCTGAGACTCTGGCACGTCATAGGCGTAGTCAAAGTAATTAATCATCTCCTCCACGCGTACAGCATCGACCGGTGGCAAATAGCCCTGATTTAGCATCCGTCTAATATTGGTATAGCTGCCCGTATCAACATCGATACTGAACGTCGATACGGGGTCTGATGAAACCTGTTTAACGGCGCTTTGCTCAATGGACGCATAGTTTTCTCGATCTGTATCTTGATAATAAGGTGACGAATTATCGGGTGAAATAAACAGACTGGATGCCAACTGAGATTGCACCTTGAGGTGTTTTTGAATCTTATTAACCGTCTGTTTATGCTTAGTTTCGAAATCCGCTTCTTTTATGGAGAGCGGCTCAGCGATCTCTGATAAAGCCTCATCCTTTAAGCGCTCTTCGAAATGAACCGTGGAGTGTTTAGTATCAGCGGATGTCTTTATAACCGGGTTTGTTTTTGAATCTTGATTTGATACGCAACCAGCCACCGCGGCGATGGCAATAGGGGCCAACATTTTCAAATAGACGTTCAAATAGGTTTTCATTATTTATCCTTCATTTAGACGTAATAAAACATTCTCACTCCTATAAACGAAGGCAGGGCTATAAAGGGTTATTTATTTTGTTTCTGATGAAAAAACTTTTCCATATCGCCAATATTTTCCTGAATAAATTCTAAAAAAGCACGCATCGAAGGCGTTGGATATTTCCCTTCTGGATACACCACACACCATGATCGTTTCAATGGGAATCCAGCTAACGGAATAATTTTTAATTGCCCTAGTTGTAACTCGGGTAAAATACCCAACGTGGGTAACACGGCTACGCCTAAACCGGCGAGTACGCCATGCTTTACGGCATCGTTAGAGCCTAACGTCATAATGGGTGAAAGAGACAGGCGGTTTTGTTGGGCAAATAACTCTAACGCCAAACGACTTCCGGAGCCGGACTCTCGGCTTAATAAACCGGCATCCAAAAATGTCTGCACTGAAAGGTCTTTTTGCTGATGAATGGGATGGTCACGATTGGCAACCGCCACCAGCTCGTTATCTAAGAATGGCAGCGAGGCTAAGGGTTTTTCTTCTGGCACAATCCCCATAATCACTAGGTGATCTAGATTATCATTTAACCGTCTTATGGCTTCAGCGCGATTAACGACCTTCACATTAACGTTCAAAGCGGGATGCAACTGGCAAAATTCTTTTAATAAATAAGGCACCACGTATTGCGCGGTATTAACAGCGACAATATTTAAGTCCCCTGCGACCTGCCCCTTCATCGCGGCTAAATGTGATTGTAAAAAACGCAGCTCGTCAAAAATCACATGAATGCTTTTAGCCAGGCTCTCTCCCGCAGCGGTACAATATAATTTGCGCCCTACGTACTCAAATACAGGCACATCGATTGCCGCTTCTAACTGACGAATCTGACTGCTAACCGCAGGTTGCGTTAACCCTAACTGTTCACCCGCTTTCGAATAACTGGCCGCTTGATAAACACTCAGAAAGACCTGAAGCTGCCTAAACGTTAAGCGGCTGACTAATTTTTGAACCGATAATGGCATAGGAGTCACGCAAGGTAGTATGTATAAGCTTAAGCTTATACATAAACAAAATAATTTCAATTTTACTTTATACTTGAAAACATTATTATCTAACCCTACTACGACAGCCACCCGGATTATGAATACTGCTGATAACAAAAATCGAATGGTTAACAAATACCTGTTGTTAATAAACGTGTAGAAAAGGAATAATTATGCCCGATATCGTCGTCATGTTTTTTGTTTTGGGCTTGGCAGCAGGTTTATTGAAATCTGATCTGAAAATCCCAAAAGCGGCTTACGATACACTCAGCCTATTATTAATGCTGACCATCGGTTTAAAAGGCGGCATGGCTCTATACGGCTCATTACAATGGCGCTTAGTCTTTGAACTGCTAGCCATCGCTTCATTAGGTGCTTTCATCCCACTGATTGTGATTCCCGTATTACTAAAATTCGCCAAAGCCGATCATGCTAACGCGGCCAGTTTAGCCGCCCACTACGGGTCAGTCAGTGCCGGGACGTTCGCCGTGGCACTGGCCTATGTTGATACCATGAATTTGCCTATCGACCCCGAGGTAACCTTATATTTAGTCATGCTTGAACTGCCTGCCATATTAATCGCGCTGGCCTATTACCGCAGACGAACTAACGCTGACGCGACCGACGGCAGTCAACGGCACAGTAAATTGTGGCATGAAACCTTTACCAACCGTGGCGTTGTCTTACTAGTAGGGGGTGTCATTATCGGCTTTATGTATGGCCCCAACGAAGGCTCTGCAGTGACTGAATTGTTCACCCATGCCTTTAAGGCCGTGTTGGCATTATTCTTATTAGAAATGGGGTTAACTGCGGCCGAAACGTTATCACCCTTGCCTTGGAAAAAATGGCGATTGCTGACGTTTGCCTTAATAGCCCCCTTCTGTTTATCGTTTATTGGCTTAGGAGCAGGTTTCGCGCTTGGCCTAGCGACGGGATCGATCGTTATCTTGGCAACCCTGACGGCCAGTGCCTCTTATATCGCTGCACCGGCGGCGATTAAGACGGCTATTCCAAAAGCAGACATTGGCTTAGCGATGTTAATGTCACTGGGTATTACTTTTCCGTTTAATGCGATTGTCGGTATTCCGCTGTATCACCAAATGGTGATTTACTTTCAACTCAGTTAGACCCGTGATTAATTTTGACCGTTGATTACGCACACGATAGTGACCATAAACAGTACCATTATTTTAATATAAACCTTTAAAATTCAAGAGCTTAGTAAAAATTATACGTATTGAAATCAACCTTTTCTTGTTGACCAATATTGTGATTTAGTTAGAACGATTGTATAAGACGCTCGTTTTAATTTAATCAGTGGACATCATCAGCCAAAAGCTGCCACTGAACAGGTACTAACCGGTGCCGCTTGGATTCAGATTTTAACCTACAGGCGAAATCTATATGACGACTAAAAAAATCGATGTGCTACTCGTGGGAGGCGGCGTAATGAGCGCGACTCTTGGCACACTACTGAACAAACTGGATCCTTCGCTGCAACTGACAATGGTTGAACGCTTAGACCTTGTGGCGCACGAAAGCACCGATGGTTGGAATAACGCCGGAACGGGTCATGCGGGGTATTGTGAACTTAACTACACCCCACAAAATGCTGAGGGTGTGGTAGACATCGACCGTGCATTAGCGATCAATGCGAATTTTGAAGTATCTCTGCAATTATGGAGTGCATTAATTGGTAGCGGTGATTTACCCGAACCAAAGAGTTTTATAAACCCCACCCCCCACATCAGTTTTGTCTGGGGTGAAGATAATGTTGAATTTTTACGTCAACGCTGGGAAAAACTCTCAGCCCACCACTTATTTCAAGGTATGGAATACAGCGAAGACCATGAAGAGCTTCGTCAGTGGATGCCGTTAGTCATGGAAGGTCGTCACGCGGATGAAAAAGTTGCCGCGACACGCATATCTTTTGGTAGCGATGTTGATTTTGGCTCATTAACACGCAACTTAGTATCGTCATTAGAAAAACGCGACGAATTTGAGTTGCTGTTAAGCCATGAAGTCTCTGAGCTGAAAAAGAATAACGATGGCGGCTGGAGTGTGAAGTTAAAAAATCGTGTGACAGGTGAAAACAAAACCCTTAACGCAGGCTTCGTATTTTTAGGCGCGGGTGGTGGTGCCTTACCGTTATTACAAAAATCAGATATTGAAGAAAGCGAAGGCTACGGTGGCTTCCCTGTTTCGGGCCAATGGTTAGTCTGTAAAGACGAAGAAGCCATTAAACAACACCATGCAAAAGTATATGGCAAAGCAGCCATTGGTGCGCCACCGATGTCGGTGCCCCATTTGGATACGCGCATCATTAACGGTAAACCCGCACTCTTGTTTGGTCCGTTTGCGGGCTTTACAACAAAGTTTTTAAAAGCGGGTTCCGTGCTTGATTTGTTCAAGTCTGTACGCGGCGGTAATTTATTACCCATGATGAACGTGGGCATGAAAAACATGGATTTAACGAAGTATCTAATCAGTGAAGTGATGCAATCTCATGAAGACCGCATGGATTCTTTACGTGAATACTTTCCGCACGCCATTTCAGATAATTGGACGCTGGCCGATGCTGGGCAACGGGTACAAATCATCAAAAAAGACGGCGCTAATGGCGGTAAGTTAGAATTTGGTACGGAATTAGTTGCCGCTAAAGATGGTTCATTAGCGGCCTTATTAGGCGCATCACCGGGTGCATCGGTTGCCGTACAAGCCATGATTGAAGTGATTGAACGCTGTATGGCTGATCGACTCAATACGCGCGCTCAAGGCGCTGACTGGCAAGCCCGCTTAAAAGAATGGATTCCCTCGTATGGTGAATCATTAATTGAAGATGGCGAACTGCTAAATCGTACTCGCGACCATACGCTGCGAGTTCTTGGTTTAGTTAACGACTAAAAATCGCCTAATAAAGCGATAATTTTTTACAAGAAATATTCATTAAAAGTCCTTTTAGGAGTGTTACCTATGTTGATCGGTGTACCTAAGGAAATCTATCCTGGGGAAAACCGTGTTGCCATAATTCCATCGGGTATCGATGCGTTATTGTCAGCAGGTTTCGAAGTCGTTATTCAAGAAGGCGCCGGCGATAACTCGCACTTCAGTGATGATGAATATCGCAACTGCGGTGCTTGCATTGCACCCAGTGCGCAATCCTTGTATGAGCAAGCGGATATCGTATTAAAAGTACGCCAGCCTCTTGCTGAAGAAGTATTACGGCTGAAAGAAAACAGCACATTAATCTGCCTGTTAGATGCTTGGTTTAACGTGCCGCTGATTCAGCAACTGGCACAGCGTAACGTTCGTTCTTTTGCGTTGGAATTTATTCCACGTACAACTCGCGCACAAAGCATGGACGTATTGAGCTCGATGGGCGCTATTAGTGGTTACCGCTCAGTATTAGCCGGTGCGATTGAATTGCCACAATACTTTCCTATGTTGATGACGGCTGCAGGGACGATTCACCCCGCTAAAGTCTTCATCATCGGAGCTGGCGTAGCGGGCCTCATGGCCATCTCTACGGCTCGTCGTTTAGGTGCCGTGGTTGAAGCTTACGATACCCGCGTAGAAGTTCGTGAACAGGTTGAGTCTCTAGGCGCTAAATTTGTAGAGTTTGATTTGCCCCAAGAAGAAGGCGGTTCAGCAGGCGGTTACGCGACTGAAAAGTCAGAAGCATTCTATACCCAACAACGTGAACAAATGCAGGCAAAAGTTGCACAGGCTGATCTGGTGATCACTACGGCCGCTATTCCAGGCAAAATGTCACCACGCTTAATTACCAAAAACATGCTGCATTGCATGAAAAAAGGATCGGTAATTGTCGACCTTGCCGCCGAACGTGGCGGTAACGTTGAAGGCACAGTCGCCGGCCATAAAGTGTATCTTGATGGCATTACTATCATTGGTTACACCGACCACCCCGGTCGCGTTCCTGTCCACGCCTCTCAGTTATTAACCAAGAACATCACCACTTACTTATTAAATATGGCGTCTGAAGGCCAGTTAAATATCGATATGGAAGATGACATCATCGCGGCGACACTCATCACTGAAGCCGGCGAAATTAAACACGCAGGCCTAAAAGCTCAGGCTGAGAAGGAATAGAAATAATGGAAATGTTTATCATGTCCTTAACCATTTTTGTACTCGCGATCTTCGTGGGTGTAGAGGTGATTAACAAAGTTCCACCGACATTGCATACACCGTTAATGAGTGGCACCAATGCCATCTCTGGCATTGTGGTTGTCGGCGCAATTATCAGCGCAGGTGGATCAGATCATACGACGGTTCTTTCAACCGTATTAGGGGTTGTGGCGATTGCATTAGCAACCATCAACATTGTGGCCGGTTTTATGGTAACCGATCGCATGCTCAACATGTTTAAAAAGAAATAAGGTAACGGACACATGGACGTTTTAATTAATCTGGGTTATCTGGTTTCTGCCGTATTGTTTATTCTCGGTGTGAAAGGTTTGACCTCCCCTAAGACAGCGGTACGCGGCAACCAGTTGTCAGCCACCGGTATGTTAATCGCTGTGGTTACAGCATTAATTGATAGCAACGTAATCACCTATGAATACATTATTGTGGGTGTATTAATTGGCGGGTCTATTGGTGCACTGATCGCTAAGAAAGTTGCGATGACCGACATGCCAGAAATGGTTGCTTCTCTAAACGGTATTGGTGGGGGTGCTTCTTTATTAGTCGCCTCTGCGAACTACTTAGAAAGCCAACAGCTTGCAGCAATGGGCCAGTTTGCAGTGACCTATGATTGGTCAGTGGCGGTTATTCTTTCGATCTTAATTGGTGCCGTGACGCTAACAGGTTCGTTTGTCGCGGTAGGTAAATTGAAAGGCAACATTGGCGATTCCAACAAAGTGAGTTTGTACAAGTGGATTGTAAAACTGTGCTTTTTAACCTTAATAGCAGGCGCCGCTTATTTTGCGACGGTGAGCCAACTAAATTCTGACCTATTAATCTTAGGCTTAATCGTTGTCTGTTTGATTCTAGGGGTGTGCTTAGTAATGCCTATTGGTGGCGCCGACATGCCAGTAGTCGTTTCTTTGCTGAACTCTTACTCGGGTTTAGCCGGAGCAGCAGCAGGTTTTGTCTTAGGTAATAATGGTTTGATCATTGTGGGCTCGCTCGTCGGGGCATCCGGTATTATTCTAACCAGCATCATGTGTAAAGCGATGAACCGTTCACTGACCAACGTTTTATTCGGTGGCTCTATGTCAACGAAAAGTGGCGTGACTAAAACTGAAAACGATGCCTTCTACGAAGGCAAAGTTAAGTTCTCGAACGCTGAAGAACTGGCCATGATATTAGACAGTGCGCAAAAAGTTGTTTTCATTCCAGGGTATGGTTTGGCGGTGGCACAAGCGCAACACGCGACGCGTGAATTGGCGAACATGCTGGAAGCAAATGGCGCTGAAGTTAAGTATGCGATTCATCCTGTTGCCGGTCGTATGCCGGGTCACATGAACGTACTGCTAGCAGAAGCAGAAGTACCGTACGATCAGTTGGTTGACATGGATACCATCAACCCTGAGTTTTCACAAACAGACGTGGCCATTGTATTGGGGGCTAACGATGTTGTGAACCCAGGTGGAGCTGACGATCCTGAATCGCCAATCTACGGTATGCCGATTCTTAATGCACACAACGCAAAAACGGTTGTTGTGATTAAGCGAGGTTTATCACCGGGATTTGCCGGTATCCCAAATGCGTTATTCATTCGTGATAATGCGTTAATGGTAACGGGCGATGCGAAGAAAGTATTGCAAGATACAATTGCGGCGCTGAGAGATCTTTAATCAATGATCATTTAAGTGGTCATTAGGGAAATAAAAACGCCGTATTTTTAACTAAAAATACGGCGGTTTTGTGCTCAGGAAAAACGATAAAGCACTACACAATGCCTTGAGCGATAACCTCACCTGATTGCCATAAACGCCATTCTCCAGGTTCATAAACCTCCCACGCTTCGTCTGATGTCAGCGGTTGCGTCGCTATGATACTGACAACATCGTTGTGGGTAGTTTCTGCGGAGAAATCGATCGCCACATCCGCATCGGTTAAACAGGCTGGTCCAAAGGGTGCCCGACGGGTAATGCACGCCAACTTAGTACTGCAAAAAGTAAATAACCAGTCACCATTACTTAACAGACAATTAAAGACACCCTGCTTATTGTAGTCTTTCGCTAATGCCACCAAACAATCAGCCAATTGATATGGCGTTGCATCTCTGGGTAGGTTTTGTCGTACTTGGTTCATTAAATCACAAAAGATATGTTCACTGTCGGTATCACCAATCGGCTCATACAACCCCTGGCGAGAGTCAAAATTATTGATCTGACCGTTGTGAGCAAATACCCAATTTCGCCCCCACAGTTCTCTAATAAAAGGGTGCGTATTGGCTAAGCACACCTCGCCTACATTAGCTTGGCGAATATGGCATAAAGCCGTTTTACTTTTAATTGGATGGCGCTGCACCATATCGGCAATTTTTGAATCGGCACTGGGGCTGGATTCATGAAAGCTTCGTACCCCTTTGCCCTCGTAAAAAGCAACACCCCAACCATCACGATGGGGCCCTGTATTACCACCACGCTGAGTTAAACCGGTGAAACTAAAACATAAATCGGTGGGGGTATTGGCACTCATGCCAAGTAATTCACACATGGTAGATCCTGTTAATTAAAACTGAGCCTCGCCCGCAAACTGGTGAGCCGCATAGGCTACTCGTTCTTCCGCACAGGGGTAACGAGTCGGGGTCGCAAGTGCTTCAATATTTTGCAAACGCGGCAGTAAGCCAGCACCATTGGCTATTTGAATCGTTAACCCAGGGCGAGCATTAAGCTCGAGCACCATCGGGCCTTCTTCTTTATCCAATACCATATCGGCTCCTAAATAGCCTAAACCCGTCATTTCCCAAGCACTTGCGGCCAAAGTAAGTAAACTCTTCCAATTAGGCACCACTAAGCCATTCAGCGCCATACCGGTATCAGGATGATGAGTGACGGGATGGTCAAATTGAACTGCACGCACTGCACGCCCTGTCGCAATGTCCAACCCCACACCCACTGCACCTTGATGCAAGTTGGCTTTGCCGTCTGATGCCGCCGTTGAACACCGCATCATTGCCATCACGGGATAACCCTTAAAGACAATAACACGAATATCGGGCACGCCTTCGTAGCTATAACCCTCAAAAGCGACGTCATCAAACTTAATCAGATTTTCAACCACCGCCACATCATTCTTACCACCCAAAGAAAACAAACCCGCCAAAACGTTACTAATATGACGCTCGACATCTTCTTCATTGATGGCTTGCCCTGATGGCTTTATATAGAGGCCGTCTTTATGCGAAATAACCACCAAGATGCCTTTGCCACCGGAGCCTCGCGCCGGCTTAATTACAAACCCTGGCCAATCCTTGACCATGTCATGGATGTGCTTAACCTGTGCTTGCTGGGCAATGACACCAATCAACGAAGGTACGGTTGCACCGTGTGCTTGGGCAATAATTTTAGTTTTAAGTTTATCGTCCACCAAGGGGTATTTAGAACGGCTGTTATAGCGCGCAATATAATCGCCATTGCGCTTGTTCATACCCATTACACCTTTGGCGTGCAATTTTTGTGGAGAAGCGAATAGAGAGAATACCGAAAACATAGCTTAGTTTTCCGTCAGCGATTTGAATCTTTTTAGCTCTAACAAGCGATAGCCTGTGTAGTTACCTAATATTAAGATAGCCGCTAAAATAATGAACTGTGTGCCAATAAAATTAAACGTCACATGCTGGACATAAGTATTGGTCATCGCTAAATAAATAAGTACCGCCGTAAATAGTGATCCCCCACCTTGCATAAAGACTTCTTTCGCCCCTTCCTCTTCCCACAGAATCGACATACGCTCAATCGTCCAAGACAAGATAATCATGGGGAAGAACGTGATCGTTAACCCTTGAGTTAAACCAATATTAAAAGACACTATGGTGAAGACTGATATAATTAAAATAACTGAAATAATCACCGCGGATATTCGCGAGACTAAGAGCAAATTGAGCTTAGAAAGATACCCTCGAATAACCAGACCCGTGCCTACGATCAATAAAAACCCAACAATGCCTGGCAGTAACTGGGTTTGAACAAACGCCACCGCAATCAGTACTGGCATAAAAGTGCCCGATGTTTTTAAACCAATTAATACCCGTAAAAACACGACGATAAGTGCCCCTATCGGAATTAACATAATGGTTTTAAACATCGCCTGTTCTTCTAATGGCAAGCTGTGAATAGAGAAGTTTAATAAATGGTCAGCGATCGCTTTTTTCTTGGTTGCCGTCGTGGGTGTGATGTCTTGAGAAATCATTGAGTAAAATACCTTGCTGCGCTTGCCCCCGATCACATCCAATAACGATACATTCGATTCATCCCAAATAAGCACATTACTCTGCACCCCTTGTTCATTAGTTTCTGGATTGAACAGTCTCCATACATCTCCATCCCACACCTCAATCATTGGAATGATTGATTGGCGGCGACGGCCATCTTCAAGCTCAACGACGCCGACCGTTTTATTATAGACATTGGAAAATGCGAGTAATTTGGAGATTGCTTCGACCTTGTTAAAGTCATTCAGCATCAATGAGGCATTTTGGTTATCAAGATCATTCAGTTGTTTAATCAGTTCGCGGGTATAGGTAATATTATCCGCTGAACGCTCAGTGGCTTGAGCAATAATAGCGTCAACCGCGGCTTGCTGTGGTGCGCTAAACGTTGGCGTAATTAGATCTTTTTCTGCAGGGCGGATGGTAGAAACGATTGCTTTAGGGTCAACCAAGAACTGCGTTTTATAATAAATTGTTTGCGGACCTTTGGCGTTTCGAATAGACCATTCGGCGCGGCGACCGGTATCGGTATTAATGTACGAGAGGCCATAGCCTGAAGAAGAAGCACTGTCGTCTACTAGGGTAAAACCCGCTTGCGTATGAGGCACCGCCAATGAAACTTTAGCGGGCCCGCCCGAAGCAATAAACTCAATGCGCGCTTCAATATCCCAAACTTGTCTTGATTCACTAGGCGTCCATGGCACACCATAGTTTTGATGACGCATAATACTTAACGTAATGCCAATAATAACCAGCATGGCGATAAGAAAATAAAACGGTACTCGAGACCTCATAATACTCCCTTAGATCAGTCCAAGTTAATTTTTTATTGTTGCTTTTTTCGAGGTTTTTTTGGGCGCTTTTGACTCGATAAAATCTCGGCTAACATCAACTAATGCAACGTCTTGAATGAATTCACGTCCCAATAAAATCGGGTAATCCATCTGCGTACGATCCGTAAGGGTAAACTCTGAACGCTCATGAACCCTGCCAATCTTGACCCACAGCTCAACCACGGGGCGACGCTCTAAATCACTCGTACTGGATTGACGAATTTTAACATGTCGAGCAATGGGTGCTTCAACCCACTTTCTATTTTCGGGGGCGGTTTCCTCATCGGACACATGAAATTTAACCCATTTTTTACCATCACGCTCAAATTTTTGGATATCAACCGCATTAATAGAAGACGTTGTTGCGCCCGTATCAACCCGCGCTATGAAAGCGCTTTTGACAACATCAATGTATATTTTCTCTAATGAGCCTAGCGTCACCATGTCAGCGCGAGTTTGAGGCGCTAAATCAGCCGACACAAGGTTTGAAGAAACTTTAGGATTGGGGACTGTATTGATGATATTTTTGTTGAAAGGTTTGTTGACCTGACGTTTTTTCAACAGCGTAACGTCTTGGCTTAATTTTGTAATTTTAGATTCTAAGTTATTGATGTACTGAGCTTGCTTAGTGAGATGGGAGTCCAATCCATTGAGTTTACGGGTAATGTTCTGCTCGCTTTTACTGACCGCCTCAAGGGTTGTGTTCAAAGACTGCTCTTGATTGATTAAAGCACAGCCAGAAAGCAATATCAGTGCAACAAGACTTATTGAATTTTTTATCATGTTAACGGCAATAACCTTGGCTAATAATGACAGTACAGAGTTGACTGTATCTCAATTTTATCATGAGATACTTTGTCATAAAGGTGGCTATCTTAAGGGATTTCTATTCTAGAGGGAACTGCCGTTACCTTCTGTGAGTAACGAATGCATCAATAGGAATAATAACAACAGAGAAGCCTTTTAAAAAAAGCTTCCCTTGCGACTTGAATAATTACTACTACGACTAATAATATAAACCCTAAACCAAGGCCGCCTTAAAAGCGTGCTCTAATTCAGCGTGCTTAAATTGAAAACCCTTGTTTAATAACTCAGTGGGCACTACGTTGGCACCGCCTAGCAATAGCAACTCGCCCATTTCACCGAACAGCAGCTTAACCATAAATTCAGGCATTGGAAATAAAGAAGGCCTGTTTAAACAACGCGCTAACGTTCCCGTAAATTCTGAATTCGTGACGGCATTCGGGCTGGTTAAGTTCACTGGTCCTTTGATATCGGTATTATTCAAAATAAAATCGATGGCTCTGACTTCATCTTCTAAACTGATCCAGCTCATATATTGCTTACCAGAACCAACGCGCCCCCCTAAACCCAGTTTAAACGGCAGCAGCATCTTTTGTAACGCCCCTGCTTCTTTGCTGAGCACCACTCCGCTGCGTATAAATACCGTTCTTATATTGGCAGCCACAACGGGTTTTGCGGCGTCTTCCCAGCTTGATACAATTTCAGTTAAAAAGTTATCGCCCGCTGCGCTGGATTCATCCACTGGGGTTGAGCCACTGTCACCATAAAAACCAATAGCACTGGCATTAATAAACACACTTGGCGGCTTAGGCAATGCGGCAAACGTTTCCGCGAGTAGACGCGTCGAATCGACTCGGCTGTTTAAAATGTCTAATTTACGCTGTTTCGACCAAGGCTTATCACCAATATTGACGCCATTAAGATTAATCACGGCATCGATGGCGACATTAGGATCGAGGGTTATTTGTTTTTTCTCAGGCTGCCACGTCATAGCAGCGCCTGAATTATTGCGACTAAGGATGTGGACTGTGTGACTCTGGGCACGCAAAAACGAGGTTAATGCTTTACCAATGAGTCCTGAAGCACCGCTGATTAATATATTCACAGAAAACTCTCACGTTGATTCGTAACAAGTAAATATTTAAGCATAATCCGCACACACTGCCCATTAAAAAGGATGCGTTTTTAACAATCGATTACTTAGCAAGCAATCAATTCTTTGCTACAATGCGCCTGTACACACTGATGCAGAAATCAGTGTCTTTTAACCAACTTAATCTTATAAACCCCCGATTAAGTGATTTGATACGGAACTTCCAATGACAGATTCAAACCCTCCTGCAACTCCAGACGACTATTCACTAAGCAATCAAGTAACGACGACACCTTTAGTGGGTAAATACGCCGTATTAGAAGTGGGTGAACTTTTACCCATGGGTGCGCTATTAATTGCAGGAGAATTTGGCAATATTTTACTGCCCAATAAACAGGTGCCCGACAAGTGCGCCGTCGGTGATGCGGTTAAGGTATTTATCTACCTTGATTCAGAAGACAGAATCATTGCCACTTGCCAACGACCACGCGCAACCGTGGGCCAAGTCGCGAACCTAGAAGTCGCAGACGTAAACGAAACCGGTGCCTTTTTAGACTGGGGATTGGTTAAAGACCTATTCTTGCCTTTCGCCGAACAGAAAACGCGCGTCGAAGTTGAACAGCACTGTATCGTCTACGTTTACATGGACAATACCGACCGCATCGTTGCGACAACTCGCTTAAATCGTTTTATCAAAGACGAAGTCGCCGTTATTTACGACCACTACAATCCAGGTGATAAAGTTCGTATTTTAATCGCCGCTCGCACAGAACTGGGCTATAAAGCGGTTGTAGATAATAAGTATTGGGGCCTGATTCACCACAGCGATATTCATCAAGAAGTTCGCGTTGGCCAGAAAGTCGATGCCTATATACGTAAGCAGCGTGATGATAAACGTCTGGATTTAAGCCTGCAGCCAATTGGTTATCAAAAAGTGGGCGGACTGGCAGAACAGATTATGCAAAAGGTTGAAGAAGGTAACGGCTTTCTGCCGTTGAGCGATAAAAGCCCCGCTGAACTGATTGAAATGCATTTTGGGGTGAGTAAACGTGCCTTTAAGATGGCCATTGGTAAACTGTATAAAGAGCGTAAAATTACCATCGAAAGAACCGGCATTCGCGCCATTTAATACGTCATTATTAGCCAGTTATACATCAATAGCTGGCTAATAGGTTAATACAATGCTCCGTTTCCCTGCGTTACCCACCCACCCCATTATTCTAGGCGCGCTGCTGATATTACTCGGCGAAGCTCTGCTAGGAATTATGGGCGGCATTATCAAACATTTGTCCGCCGACTTATCGACCCAGCAAGTTGTTTTCTTCCGCAATATCGCTGGCCTAATCATGCTGCTACCCATACTCATGAGAACCGGTTTTTCTGAACTGAAAACCCAACGCTTTCATTGGCATCTAATGCGGGCCTTGGTCGGTTTGAGCGCTATGTATTGTTTTTTCTTTGTACTGGCGCGCATGCCTTTAGCAGAAGCGTTTTTGGTTAAACTCACCAGCCCTTTTTTCATGCCCTTAATTGCCTATATCTGGCTGAAAGAAAGCATAGGGCCCAATACCCGTTGGGCGATTTTGATTGGTTTTATCGGCGTCGCCTTTATTCTACGACCGGGCTCGGAGAGTATTTCTTACTTCGCTATTATCGGCTTAATAGGCGCGGCTTTAGCCGCCCTTGCCAAAGTGACCATCCGCAAAATGGGCAATACCGAAAACAGTGTGGCGATTGTGTTCTACTTTGGCCTAATATCGACCATTATCTCTGCACCTCCCGCTTTTTACGCGTGGCAAACGGTACCGGATTATGCCTGGAGCTGGATTCTATTAATGGGGGCCGTCGCGACTTTAGGGCAGTTAGCGCTGACTCGCGCCTATCGCACCGCACCCACTGGCAGAATTGGGATCTATGTGTACTCTTCGGTGATTTACGGCGCTCTTATGGGCTGGGTATTCTGGGGAGAGGTACCGCTGTGGAACACTTGGCTGGGCAGTGCGTTTATTATTGCGGCGGGTTTGATTAATATTCGGAAGCCACGAAAGTAATCCTGGTCGCTAATCAACCAAAATTCATTTTAAAAACAAATAGATTTTTTTGGCTGAACTGATGAATGCATTTTGGGGTGAGCATTCGCGCCATTTAATATACTCTTTTATGGCCATATATTAATTAATAACTGGCAATAATTTTACGCATACGATCAAAGGTATGAAGTACGACAAACGGAGCAACATTTGTATTGTAAGCGAGTAATGCCGTTTGAATATAGTTCCATTGTTTAAATAACGACTGATATTTATTATCTGCTTGAACCAGTTCACTAAGCTCTTTTTGCATGATATTTATCTGTTCTTCAAGCGACACATTACCGTAACTCACACCGTAACCTCCTGTCGTTGAATTGGCGTAGCCCATATATTGACTTAGAATAGTTTCCATCTTTATTTGAATATCGGCAATTCCTGTTGCCTCAACTGTATTGCGCTCAGCTAAAATCGCAATAAGTTCTTTTTGATGAATACTCCAACCCGCTTCCATACTCATGTCTAGACCGTCAAAACGATGAGATTTATACGATGCGACAAAATCAGAGATATCTATCCATTTTAATTTCAATCTTACTTCAGAATCAGGAAGCTGAGAGATCGCTTGATCACCTTTTGTCTTAGCATTCATTAAACGAGTACGGTTTCTATCGTCACCCTGAAAATAAATAAAAGCAGAAAAAGAGGAAAAAAGCTGAAGACTTGATATTTTAAATTGTAATAAATTATCGTTGTTTGACTCGGCACTGCAGACTA
>JBNMOT010000035.1:0-26150 GCA_051275515.1 Oleispira sp.
ATTAGTAGTTCATCATTTTTATGACAAACACCTTGAATAAATTTAGTACTTTCATCATTGCCGACATTGGGAGTAGTTTCAATTTCAGACTGACGCAGATAAACCACTTCAGCCACCGAATCCACTAATATACCCACAACTTGATTTTCCGCTTCAATGATTACTATTCGCGTTTGATCGGTAGTTTCTGCATTCGGCAGCGCAAATCGAGAGCGCGTATCAATGACAGTAACAACGTTACCTCGCAAATTAATAATGCCTAAAACATACGGAGGTGCACCCGGTACAGGGGCAATCTCTGTATAACGTAAAACCTCTTGCACCTGCATCACATTAATACCGTAGGACTCATTCTCTAACCGAAAGGTCACCCACTGTAGAATTGGATCTTCTGCACTTTTAGCAGCATTGGCGGACATAAAAATTCCTCACTAGAAAGGCCTAAATTAATTGCTTTGCGTCAAAAAACGTATTGCACTTTCCTTAACTATAGTAGATAGCACAAACTGTACCACCTTAAAATTAAATAAAATTAAACGGGCTTACAGCTCATATCAACGTGTTGTAACAACCCATTAACATCAACCAGTGCGCACATTCTCTCGATCACCGTTCCGGCTAACCATGTACGCTTCCCTCGTGCTCCTCGCCACTTAATTTCTGACGCGCCCAATCGAACAGTATCGTCAATTGATTGACAGGCAATGGCCCAAGGGGTTTTCTCTAATTGAATTAAATATTTAAACCCTTGCTCAGCTAAATTTTGCTTTCGCTCAGGCATAATCAAACTCGCAGTATCGATAACTTGTAAATTATGATCATTGGTATGCACCATACCCAAATACCATCCAGGCTGACCCATTAAGGGCTTTACCTGATCACGGGTAACCTCGTGCACCCCACCCAGAAATAATAAGGGTACGGCGAGCTTAAGCCCGCAGACACTGAAGATTAGACACTCAACCCCCTGACTGGACCATGATTCTGGGTCCGTTAACGAGGCATATTTCTGTAGTGTGATGTCTGCCGAAGAAGATGCAGAGTCAGCCCCAAGGTAAGCGGCTTCTGGTGTACGAATCGGCTCTGCAGGTGCGCGAACAAAATTTTCTTCTTCAGCAGGTAGAATGTCAATCGCCTCAACAACGGCCGTGTCAACGGCCGCGGTTCCAATGACAGAAACTGCATCAGGCATTTCAATTACTGTCTCAACTATATGAGGCTTTTGAGTTGCACTCACCAGCAATTGATCGAGATAGTTTTGTAATACGCCTTCAACGACATTTACTTTCACGTCAGTGTCTTTAACTAATAAAGGCGTAGTACTAAGCTGATTAGTCACGAAGCATTGCCTCTGCTGCTAACGGCAGGCAGCAGTAAAAGATATCTGATCGCAATCTCGATGCAGGCAGCTGATTTAAAATACTAAGACCGTTTAATAAATGAATGAACTTAATGATGCGGTACCCTGTGCCAAATTCCTCTGTCGTTAATAAATAATGCCCCGGGGCAATGGTATCTTGCGGGCGAATAGGAGGGTTCACCGCTAAGGACAATTTTTCATCCCAAACACTATGATCCACTAAAAGCATATCGAGATAACCCGCTATTGCCGTTTGATTACTGGGCTGATCTACGCTCATGTTTCACCTCCTCTACTTGGTCTAATTCCGCTAATAAATGACGATAAGCACGAACACCACGAGACAAGCTGTCTAATTCATTTGGGAATAAACCTTCATGGCTGGCATCACGAAACTTGGTATCAATAGGAATCGCTTCCTGCCAAACATGTTCGGGATAAAGCTGTCGCATTTCTTTCAGCGTAATGACTGAAGCCTGTGTTCTACGATCAAATAGTGTCGGTACAATGGTATAAGGTAAGGGTCTATTTTGTGAAGACATTACCATTTTTAATGTGTGCACCATACGCTCTAACCCTTTAAGCGCTAGGTGTTCGGTTTGTGTCGGAATTACAAGACTCTGACATGCGGCTAACGCATTGACTAATAAAACTCCTAAAATAGGGGGCGTGTCTAAAAGTGCATAATCATAATCATCCCATAACTGGGCTAATGTCTTCGCTAAAACTAAACCCATACCATCTTGGCCACTCACTTGCCGCTCTAAAGTGGCAAGTGCTGTCGTTGCCGGCAATAAATCGACACCTTTATGAGTCGTCGGTTTTATCACTTTATGGATATAATCAATATCTTTGCAGCGTTGATTAAAAAACAAATCGTATAAACTTGTTTCTAGGCTATCGGGATCGTAACGAAAATAACTGGTTAACGAACCATGAGGGTCCAAGTCTATTAATAAGACTCGGGCGCCACGCTCAGCCAGCAGACCGCCAAGAGAAACAACTGAGGTTGTTTTTCCTACTCCACCCTTCTGATTTGCTATCGACCAAATTCGCACGTTATACCTTCCTTATTTTGACAACGATATATAGAATAGTATTTCCATGCAATTATTATGCTCATTCTATAATGTCCTCTCTTGCCCAAGGCTGATTAATACCTCCTTGTTTAATTAAAATTTCTACGCGTCGATTTGCCTGTCGATGTTCGTTACTGTCATTTGCAAATAGAGGTTTATGATAAGAGAACCCCATCGCCGCCATTCTTTGAGGTGCAACACCCGATAATTCAAACGCACGAACAACCGCGACCGCTCGTAATGCTGAAAGGTCCCAATTACTTACAATATTCGCGGTGCTAATAGGTACGTCATCCGTATGACCTTCTATATTTATTTCATTAGGTATCGGCCTGATAACCAATGCGAGCTGTTCGATCATATCCATCATCTCATTATTGATTTCCCAACCGCCTACCTCAAAAAGCGTGTCCGTTTCTAAACGAATTTTTATCCACTCACCCTTTTGCTCTATATTAAGTTCTCTGCTGTCGATAAATACTTGTAACTGCTGTTTAACGGTTTGATAGAGTGGCATCACACCATTATTGTGATCCATAATCGTGGTGGATACTTCAGGTTGTGGCAAGATCTGCAATGATTGGGTGGTAAACATTCCTCCTAACACGTCTTGTACCGCTTTATACTGCTCTTCATTTAGTAAATTCACGCTATACAACATAATAAAAAAAGCACACAACAACGTCATATAATCGGCATAAGAAATTAACCAACGGTGTCGGTCTGGCGCAGGATGTTTGTTCATATATCCATTCCTTCCAGATGATACCGAATCAGCTTAGGATTTATGCCTTCGCGGATTGCCATTACGCCCAAAATCATCACGTTATGATAGCGGGTACGCTGCTGAATAAAGCTGCGCAAACGACCGGCTATTGGAATAGCAATTAAGTTTGCCGCGGCTACGCCATAAAAAGTTGCGACAAATGCCGTGGCTATGCCCCGCCCTAATTCATCTGGTTGTTCAAGATTAGACAAAACCTGCATCAATCCAAGTACCGCGCCCACAATACCAAGAGTCGGTAAATACCCCCCTAAATTATCAAAGACTTCTGCCGCATAAAAATCTTTTTCTTCATGTGTTTCAATTTCTAAACGGATGCTTTTTTCTATAGAAGCTGGTGATTGTCCGTCTGCGAGCAGAGCCAATGCTCGTTTCATCACGGGATCACTCTCTGCTTCAGTAATACGATCTAATCCTAATACACCGTCTTTGCGGTATGCATTACCGCAAATCGTTAGTTTTGTTAATAATTGGTCAAGAGAAGCTTGCGGTGGAGCGACAAGCCAAGATAATAATTTAATCGCACGCAACGCTAAATACATAGGTGTTTGCACTGCTAAGGCTAACAATGACCCACCAAATACTATCAATAAAGCAGGCGCATTCCACAAAGACGGAAGAGAACCGCCTTCTAAGACATGTCCAACAACCACACTTGAAATCGCACCCAAAATTAGTAACAAAACCATACGGTCCATTATCCAGCCTCATTAAAAACTGCAGGCGCTATCGCATCGAGTGAAAGAACTTTTTCAACAATACCCGCTTTTATGACAGCCATAGGCATGCCATAGATAATACAACTCTCTTCATCCTGAGCCCAAATGGTACCACCCGCTTGCTTTAACAACTGAGCGCCTTCTTTTCCATCAGACCCCATGCCAGTAAGAATAATCGCCAAGGCTTTGCGACCAAAATGCTTTGCCACAGACGCAAGCGTAATATCAACACTAGGGCGATAGCTAATGCGATCATCACTTTCGTGAATATGAATACTGCCACCGTTACGATTATCTAACATCAACTGCATACCACCAGGAGCAACATACACATGACCTGGCTTTAATTTTTCTCCATGCTGCGCTTCCGTTACCGTTAAAGGGCTTATTTTATTAAGTCTCTCTGCAAATGCTTTAGTAAAAGAGCCTGGCATGTGCTGAACAATTATGATGGGTTTTTTAAAACTAACGGGGATGTTTTTGAAAATTGTTTGCAGAGCTGCTGGGCCACCCGTTGAGGTTCCAATAATGACTATCTCAATATAATGTAATGATTTTAAGACAGAACTCTCACTAGTGACGACATGGGATGTTAACGGTGTCGCTATGATCGCAGCTGTATTATTAGAAAGGGGGATTGATATAGATGAAGGGGTTTTTACAGTAAAAGCTTTACCCGTCGCAGCAACTTCAAAAATTCTGTCTGTTAAAATTTTATGCAGCGTTGCTTCAGAAGCTGCAATCGCATCAAATTGCTTTGATAAAAAATCTACAGCCCCGGCCTCTAAAGCATCTAACGTAATACGAGCACCTTCATACGTAAGAGAAGAGAACATCAGCACAGGCGTTGGACATTTTTCCATGATATATCGCACGGCAGCGACACCATCCATAACAGGCATTTCATAATCCATTGTGATCACATCAGGCTTTAATGCCAACGTCTTTTCAACACCTTCAAGACCGTTATTAGCAGTTGCGATAACTTCTAGACGAGCATCGGCATTAATTATTTCAGTTACGCGGCGTTGAAAAAATCCTGAATCATCAACCACTAATACCTTCAGCTTCGTAGGTAGAGCCATGATATAAAATCATCCTTTATTCGACAACTAACTATCGTCCTGCGTAATATTGCAACATACTAGGAACATCCAAAATTAAAGCAATACGTCCGTCTCCGGTAATGGTTGCCCCTGCCATGCCAGCAGTACCATGCAGCATCGCACCTAGAGGTTTAATAACGACCTCTTCTTGACCTATCAATTGATCAACCACAAAACCCGCTCTTTGGTTACCAATAGAGACAACCAGAACATGAGAACTTTCGTCCGCTTTTGCATATGCCTCGCCTTTAACCAACCAACGTTTTAGATGGAATAGAGGAATCGGTTTATCTCGAACAACAATGACTTCCTGACCATCAACCACATTTGTTTTTGAAAGGTCTAAGTGAAAAATCTCATTAACGCACACTAAAGGAAATGCAAAGGCTTGATCTTTTAACATCACCATTAATGTCGGCATAATCGCAAGCGTTAAAGGTACCTTAATTTCAATTCGCGTACCCTTACCCAAGGTTGAATCAACGTTTAAGATGCCATTTAACTGAGTTATTTTGGTTTTCACCACATCCATACCAACGCCACGGCCCGATACATCTGAAATAACTTCTTTGGTCGAAAATCCTGGAGCAAAAATTAAGTTATAGCATTCATTGTCAGTTAGACGGTCAGCGGCATCTTGCTCCATCACCCCTTTTTTAACGGCAATGTTTCGTAAAACATTAGCATCCATACCGCCACCATCATCTTCGATGGAAAGCAGAATATGATCACCTTCTTGTTCAGCCGCTAAAGTAACAACACCCACACGACACTTGCCTGCTGATTCACGCTGATCCGGCAACTCAATACCATGATCAACAGCATTTCTCACTAAGTGAACGAGAGGATCTGCTAAGGCTTCAACCAAGTTTTTATCTAGATCGGTATCTTCTCCTCTCAGCTCCAAATTAATTTCTTTTTTCAAGGAGCGTGCTAAATCACGAACAACTCGAGGGAAGCGACCAAATACTTTTTTGATCGGCTGCATTCGAGTTTTCATAACCGACGACTGAAGATCTCCAGTCACAACGTCAAGATTTGAAACCGCTTTTGACATCGCCTCGTCATTACTTTTTAAGCCTAAGCGCACTAAGCGATTACGGACTAAGACCAATTCTCCGACCATGTTCATAATGTCGTCTAATCGTTTAGTATCGACTCGAACCGTAGTTTCTGCGGAAGATGCTGGAGCCTCTAATGATTTTCCCGCAAGCTTCACCCACGGTTTTTTTACTTCTGGCTGAGCTGCTTGAGGCTTAGGTACTTCTGCTTTTGAAGCTTCTAATTGAACGTCTTGGGACTTTGCAGGCTCCGCATCAGCCGTCGTGAGCTTCTGGTCTTTACCGTGTAAACGATCCAATAAGTCTTCAAATTCAGAATCAGTAATTAAATCATCAGAACCTGATGACGCTGGCGCGGAAGGGGTATCAACGGTTTTATTGTCTGATCCAGCACTATCAGCCGGTGTAACAGATTTACCCGAACCGTGCATTTGATCTAATAATGCTTCAAATTCATCTTCTGTTATGTAATCGCTAGTCTCAGCAACGGCGGGCTCATCAATGACGTCAATAAACATGTCATTATCATCAACTTCAGGATCGTCAACTGTTGATGAATTCTCTGATTGTGCACTAGCCGCTTCTGCTTTTTCACCATCAAGAGCATCTAATAATTTTTCAAATTCATCATCGGTAATGTCCTCTGATTGTTCAGAATCTGCTCCCGCTTCCACAACAACGCCTACCGTCTCTTCGACTTTTTCTGCCGCTGCCTTGGGTACTGGCGCATCGTTACTTTCAGGCTGAGCTAAGCGGTTTAATGTTGCGAGTAATTCTGGAGTTGCAGGCGAAGGCTTCTGACCTTGACGAACGGCATCAAACATTTCGTTAACCGTATCCAACGATTCCAGAATAACATCCATCAAATCTGATGTGACTGTGCGCTTACCGTTACGTAAAATATCAAAAACGCTTTCTGCTTCATGACAACAATCAACTAAAGGATTTAATTGTAAAAATCCAGCGCCTCCTTTTACGGTATGAAAACCACGAAATATTGCATTCAATAAATCATAATCATCAGGACGCTGCTCAAGATCAACTAACTGCTCTGACAGTAGCTCTAGAATTTCTCCCGCTTCTACCAGAAAGTCTTGTAGGATCTCGTCATCTTCTTCAAAACTCATCCATTAGCTCCTTAAAAACCAAGGCTCGACAATAAGTCATCAACATCATCTTGACCTTCAACCACCCCTTCTAAGGTAGTATCTGTTTGAGGCCCTTCTGCTTTGACGTGCTTACTATCTTCTTGTTCGGTCTCATTATGGTTCGGTTTCGTATGGGAAATACCCGTTATACGATCCACCTCACCCGCCATGGCTACCAAGTCCACTAAACGTGATTCTACTTCAGCAACCAACTTAGTGACTCTTTGAATTACTTGCCCCGTTAAATCTTGAAATTCTTGCGTCATTAAAATATCGGATAAATTTGACGCTATTTTTTTTGAATTAATCTGAGTTTGAGAAAAATACTCATCAATTTTTTTTGTTAAATCTCTAAACTCGTCAGGTCTAAGCTCCTTGTGTAAAAACTTTTGCCATTGTTCTTGCAGTAATATTGCACCGTCCAAATTTTCAGTATTAAGAGGCATACCCTCTTCGACTAGATCCATTGTTCGATTTGCTGCTTTATCCGTCATTTCAATAACGTAAGCCAGTTTATCGGAGGCCTGACCCATGCCAGAACCTTCACTTAATTCATCGCCGGTTTTTATATCTTTAATCGAATCATGCAATCCTCGTGTCAACTTACCAATTTCTTCATACAGAGTTCTATCACGCACTCCGTTAATACTGTTGACAACGCCAACAATTTTCCCTAAGTCACCACCGTCGATCTTTGTCAACAAGTCTTCAGCAAGCTCTTTCATTTCTTGCTGAAAGGATGGCCCTTGAGTATCTATTTTTAGCTCAGCCATACCATTCCCCTGTTATCGACCTTCAACACGCTCAAAAATTTTATCAATTTTTTCTTTTAAAACAGCTGCGGTAAAAGGCTTTACCACATAACCGTTCACACCTGCTTGGGCAGCAGCGACAATTTGGTCGCGTTTTGCTTCCGCAGTCACCATCAATACAGGTAAGTTTTTAAGTTTATCGTCAGCTCGTACATGCTTTAATAAGTCGAGCCCCGTCATTCCTGGCATGTTCCAATCAGTCACCAGAAAATCATAATCACCCGACTGTAACATTGGCAATGCCGTTAGCCCATCATCTGCTTCTTGTGTATTGGTAAATCCCAAATCACGCAACAAATTCTTGACGATCCGTCTCATTGTAGAAAAATCATCTACAACGAGAATCTTCATATTTTTGTCCAAAGCGACCTCCGAATGCCAACTTCACATAAATCCCATTAACTCCTAGTTAGAAGTGTAGACGGTGATAGGGCATTAGCCAGAAAGAAAATAAATAGAAATTACAAAGAGTTGCAAAGAGTTACAAATTTATACCGATACAAAAATACAGTGTCGCAGGTTAATCAATATATCATTAATTAATAAGCAACAACCCAAGTATTCTCAGCGGATTACGCCCACTCAGTTAATCGTGACCGCAATCTCAAAGCCGCTTGACTGTGTATTTGGCTGACCCTAGATTCACTCACCCCAAGAATTGCACCGATCTCTTTAAGATTGAGCTCTTCATCATAATAAAGCGCCAATACCAGCTGTTCTCGTTCAGGTAATACTTTAATCGCATCGGCTAATGATGATTGAAAAGCATCACGCTCAATGCCCGAAAAGGGGCTTGGACTAGCACCTACAAGCTGCTCTTGGCCTTGCTCTCCTTTTTCCATTACATCTTCAAAACTGAATAAACGACAACCTGCAGAGTCTTTTAAATGAGTATGGTATTCATCCACGCTCATTTCGAGATGCTTTGCAATTTCTTGGTCTTCAGCATCTCGGCCTTTCGCGAGCTCAACTTCTTTAATCGCTTCACTGATACGTCGTGAGTTTCTATGCACAGAGCGGGGTGCCCAATCACCGCGACGAATTTCATCCAACATGGATCCTCGAATTCGAATACCGGCATAGGTTTCAAAGCTTGCGCCTTTAGACCCATCGTATTTTCGTGCAGCTTCAATTAACCCAATCATGCCCGCTTGAATAAGATCATCAAGCTGAACACTATCGGGTAATCGTCCCCTTAAATGATGCGCAATTCGTTTTACTAATAATGCATAATCACGAACCAACTCATCAAAGTTTGGGCTGCTAACTTCATCGTACATAGCACATCCATTCATTAAAAGTACTACCCATGGGCTCCTGATTGGACAAGATTTTCCACAAAGAATTCAAGATGTCCCCGTGGCGTTGAGGCGAGTGGCCAAGCATCCACTTTCTTAGCTAAGCCTCGAAACGCTGTCGCAGCTTTTGACCTAGGATAGGCTTCAACAACCGCTTTTTGGCGCTGCACCGCGCGACGAACAGCATCATCCTGAGGAACTGAGCCGACGTACTGCATCGCAACGTCTAAAAAACGATCGGTAACCTTGAGCAATTTAGCAAACAGCGCATGGCCATCCTGCGGAGTACGAATCATGTTCGCAATCACGCGAAAACGAAAAACACCATAATCACGGTTAAGTAATTTAATTTGCGCGTAAGCATCCGTAATAGACGTAGGTTCGTCGGTCACCACAATCAAAACCTCTTGCGCAGCACGAGCGAAACTCATGACCGCGTCTGAAATGCCCGCGGCCGTATCAATTAGCAATATGTCTAGATCATCTCCGATATCACTGAATGCTTGAATTAAACCCGCGTGTTCTTGCGTCGTCAGCATCGATAAATGCTGAGCCCCCGAGGTAGCAGGAACAATTTTTACTTTACCAGGGCCATCGACCATGACTTCGCGCAAAGTACATTCGCCTTTTAAAACATTCTCAATGGTTTTATTCGCAGTAATGCCCAGCAACACATCGATGTTCCCCAAACCTAAATCCGCATCGAGAACAATAACGCGGCGCCCTAATTCTGACAGAGCGCACGCAAGGTTGACCGTCACATTACTTTTTCCTACTCCGCCTTTACCGCCAGCGACTGCAATTACTTGTACTGGGTGTTGAACCATGCCTACACTCCGTGCTGCATAAAATTATTATTCATTGCGGAACTCACTTCTGATGTTTGCCAACGAGCTTGAGCCATACGTGCCATTTGTTCGGCTAAACGCACCATTTTCTTGGCATTAGGAAAATGGATATCATCTGGAATATGAGGACCGTCAGTGACCATATGAATGGGTAAACGTGCAACGGAAGCAATACTCATTGCCTGCCCCAAACTAAAACATTCATCTAATTTAGTAAAAATACAACCATCAATCCCTGCGGGTTTAAAATGCTCATAATTTTCTTGTAAACAACGAGCTTGACTCGTCAGGGGTAACGCTAATAAAGACCTTACTCTATTCCCCGCCCCTTTCAGCATAGACAACTGAACGGAAAAATGTGGATCTTGTATGGCTAAACCTGCGGTATCAATCAAAATAAATTTCTTATCACTCAACTGATCAAGCATCGCCGAAAGATCACCATTAGGTTCAAGTACCAATAAAGGAATCTCCATAATGCGAGCAAAGGCTTTTAATTGATCATGAGCGGCAATGCGATAGTTATCCATCGTGATTAAAGCAATGTCTTCACTGCCATGGTCAATGACATATTGCGCGGCAAGCTTACCGATAGTCGTTGATTTTCCCGCGCCCGTCGGGCCAACAAACGCAAAACAGCCTCCCGTTTTTAGCATATTATTATCGGCTAAAGGTAAATCTTCAGCGATAAATTTTAAACATTGAGCCCAGCCTTTTTCGATATCTTCATCACCTTCGGGTAACGCACTTACTAACTTATCAGCCCAAGAGGGATCAATACCTAAGTCTTGGCAACGCTGCCAGATTTGTGCCTGCTGCCAACTAAGGGGACGAGTAGGATTCCAAGCATTACCTTGCTGACTGACCAACCAGTTCTTTAAATCTTTTAATTCAGAGGTGACTTGATTTAAGAAAGGTGTCGCTTCATCGCGACTACTAGTCACCGCTTTATCACTGATGGATTTCTGGAGATCTTCTTCACTGAGCAATACGGCATCCAGTGCAGCTGACTGCGCGATAGTGCCTTCTTTAATGTCCTGCAAGTCTTCTTTTAACGCTGCGGTAGTCGAAACATTCGATTGATCAAGCAACGGCTGCTCTTGGCGAATTTTCCCCGTCGCCTGCCTTGCCTGTTCTAATTCCTGTTGCAAGGCTAACTGGCGATTAATTTCTTGCTGTTGCTGCTCATTGGCAATCTCTTGGTAATCAAGAGCTGCAATCACCTCAACACCTTTTCCGACACGCTTATTGGAAAGTATGACAGCATCAGGGCCCAGTTCATCTGAAACCATACGCAAGGCTTGCTGCATATTTTTAGCGGTGAAACGTTTAGCTTTCATTTTTAAGCCCCCACCGTTGCCACGATCGTAATCGTTTTATTATCAGGAATTTCTTGATACGACAAAACACTTAAATGCTCGATCGTATTGCGTACAAAGCGGGAAAGAACTGGACGTAATTGGCCCGACACGACCAATACGGCAGGACGACCGGCATTCTCTTGCTCTTGCGTTGCAGTCATTAATGAACGCTGAATCGCATCGGCCATAGTGGGTTCAATTACTAACGTATCCATATTTCCCGTCTGCTGTGCACTCTGTTGCACTGTCTTAAGCAATAACTGTTCCAAGGCTGGGTCTAAAGTCATGACATTGAGCTCATCCGCGGTACCAAAGATGTTTTGGATAATTAAACGGGCTAAACCCGTGCGGGCAGCGCCGGTTAGAGCGGCAATTTCTTGACTACGTGGAGACATATTCGCCAAAGACTCGGCAATGGTTCTCATATCTCGTACCGGCACATCTTCACGTAACAAGGTTTGCAAGACGGATAACAATTGACTGATCGATACGGTATTGGGTACGAGTTCTTCAGCAAGTTTAGGCGATGAATCGTTCAGAATATCAAGCATCTTTTGCACATCTTCATGACCAATTAATTCATGCGAATGCTTATGCAATAACTGATTAAGATGGGTCGCAACCACCGTACTGGCATCGACAACCGTATAACCCAGTGTTTGAGCTTTATCTTTTTGCGTACTTTCAATCCACATAGCTTCCAGACCGAAAGCAGGGTCTAACGTTTCAATACCCTCTAACTTACCAAATACTTGTCCTGGGTTAATCGCCATATCACGCTCAGGATAGATTTCTGCTTCTGCTAACGTAACCCCCATCAGCGTTATACGATATTGACTGGGCATTAAGTCAAGATTATCGCGAATATGCACCGAAGGCATCAAGAACCCAACATCTTGCGACAACTTTTTACGCACGCCTTTAATACGGGATAATAACTGCCCCCCTTGGTTTTTATCAACCAAAGGAATTAAACGATAGCCCACTTCTAAACCAACACGATCAACCGCTTCAACATCATCCCAACCCAACTCTTTCACTTCTTGTTCCGGCAATGATTCACCGGGTAAAGGAGGCGCACCGGTTCTAGAGACCGCTTTGCTTGCAGAATCACTGCTTTGAGCCGCTTCGGCATTTTTGCCACTAACGGGTTTGCCGTTAACAAAGACCCCGCCCTCGCTTCGCCAATGAATAAAGTACGCGCCAGCCCCTGCTAAGAAAGCCGCAAGCAGAAATACAAAATGAGGCATATCGGGAATAATCCCCATGCAAAACAAAACGACAGCCGTAATGGCAAGCGCACGAGGAGAGGCAAATATTTGACCAATAATTTGCTCACCCACATCTTTCGCGTCACTATTTCGAGTCACCATGATCGCGGTGGCTGTCGACAAGAGTAACGAAGGAATCTGTGCGACTAGACCATCACCAATGGCTAGAATGGTATATTTCTGCACGGCATCGGCAAATAATAAATCATGCTGCCCCATACCTATGGCAAAGCCGCCCACAACGTTAATGACTAAGATCAAGATCCCCGCAATCGCATCACCTTTTACAAACTTACTGGCACCATCCATTGAGCCATAAAATTCAGCTTCTGCGGCAATCTCTGAGCGTCGAGCTTTGGCTTGATCAGCATCCATCAAACCCGCGTTCAAATCGGCATCAATCGCCATTTGCTTACCCGGCATTGCATCCAAGGTAAAGCGAGCGCTTACTTCGGCGACTCGTCCAGCACCCTTAGTAACAACCACAAAATTTATGATCATTAAAATTGCGAAAACAACCAAACCCACTGCGTAGTTACCGCCAATTAATACTTCACCAAACGCCTCGATCACTTTACCTGCAGAATCACCGCCTTTGTGACCTTCCAATAAAACAACCCGTGTTGAAGCCACGTTTAGGGCTAAGCGCAATAAGGTAGCGATCAATAAAATACTGGGGAAGACACCAAAATCTAATGGCTTTTTGGCGTATACACAAATAAGCAGAACAACAATTGAAATGGCGATATTAAACGTGAAAAAAGTATCTAATAAAAATGGAGGCAGTGGCAATGTCATCATGCCAAGCAGGATCAACAGCATAAGAGGAATGCCGAGATTACCCGTGATTAGGGTAATAAAATTACCCCTAATCTGTTGAAATATTTGTCCGCGATCTAACGTGGCCATAAATACCCTAGTGCAACATAAGTGCAGAAAAATTGACGTTAATTAATCTATTGCAAAAAGGGTGCACACTTTATGTTTTATTGGGTTTTTTTATAAAATAAATTATTGTTTCTCCGCATTAGGGTCAACTCGTAAATCTTTTGGAATGGGCATTGCTGGACGACGTTCAGGCTTAGCGGCCTGTCCTTTCGCATATTGGTCAACCTGATAAATATAAGCCAGCACTTGGGCAACTGCGACGTACAAGCCTTCAGGGATTTCATCATCGATACGAGTATGAGCATAAATCGCACGCGCAAGCGGTGGTGCTTCCATTTGCGGAACGTTATTCTCTTTGGCGATCTCTCGGATTTTAAGGGCGGTTTCTTCAATACCTTTAGCAACCACAATAGGAGCTCCTGCCCCTGAGTATTTCAATGCTACGGCATAGTGCGTTGGGTTAGTAATAACGACATCGGCATCAGGCACCGCTCCCATCATACGACGCTGAGCGGCCTCTCTCTGCACTTGGCGGATCCGCGCTTTCACTTCAGGCTTACCTTCAGTATCTTTAAATTCATCTTTAATTTCTTGCAAAGACATACGCAATTTTTTGGTATGACTGTAGATTTGCCAAGGCACATCAACCATTGCAATAATTAAAGTCGAGGCACACAAAATCACTGCTGCCCACAGGACAATCTCTGTCGAGCGTTTAATAGCGGGCCGTACCGCCGCACTTTGTAATGCCATGGCATCTTGAAAGTAAAAATCAATGACAAAATACGCACTGGTTCCCACGATTAACACCTTAGCCCAAGCTTTAAACAGCTCGACCAAAGAGTTAGCAGAAAACATTCTTTTAAAGCCTGCCAATGGGCTTATTCGAGACATTTTAGGGGCTAAAGCCTTCGTACTAAATAGCCAGCCCCCAACTCCCAAAGGGGATAAAAATGCCGCGATTAACACCAAAATAAACCACGGTACTAACGCTTCAATAGCTTCCCACATAGAAGCCGACATATGACTGAACATATAACTGGTATCAAACGCCGCGGCCCGCTCAACATCAAGATTGAAACGCGCAATGTGATAAATCTTATCACTCATATAAGAGCCAAAGGCGACCAAGCCCAGCGCGCCAAACAATAAAATAGCCGTTGTATTGAGTTCTTTCGAGCGAGCGGTTTGTCCATCTTCTTTCGATTTCTGGATCTTTCGCTCGGTGGGTTCCTCGGTTTTTTCTTGACTGCTGTCTTCTTCAGCCATACTAATACTCCAGTAATTTGGCTATCAAAATATCGATTGTCATTATTAAGGTGTTCGAATTAACGCGCGCAAAAACTCAAATAACACTTCCAATAAAGTATGGAAACTTTGACCCAAGTGACCAATGGTTAGCCAAATAATGGCCAGGCCGACCATCATAGTAACGGGAAAACCTAAAGAGAAAATATTTAACTGGGGCGCTGCTCGAGTCATCACACCAAAGGCAAAGTTAACGATTAATAGCGATGTTAACGCAGGCAGTGCAATCACCAAAGCCGAGGCAAACATCCAGCCACCCCAACGCACCATTCGGCCATAGTCATCGGCACTCCAAGCACCACTTCCAATCGGCATGGTATAGAAACTTTCAACAACAACTTCGATTACGATTAAATGTCCATTGAGCGCTAAAAAAGTAAGACTGGTTAAAAAAAGAAACCACTGACTGACCACTACCACAGAAACACCCTGAGCAGGGTCAACCGTTGTTGCAATCCCGAGGCCCGTCTGCATAGCAATTAATTGCCCCGCTAAAACAAACACCTGAGTTACTATTTCCACCATAAAACCTAATACAATACCAATCAACATCTGCTCAAAGATCAATATAACAGACGCCAAAGACATTGGATCAACATTAGGCATCGGAGGTAATAGAGGTGCAATTATTAAAGTAATAAAGACTGATAGTAAGATTCTAATCTGTCTTGGTACCAACTTACTGCCGATTAAAGGCATCACGCCAAGACAGCCAGCAATTCGAGCGAAGGGGTAAAAGTATTGACTAACCCAGCCATTGAGTTCTAAGGCCGTAAATTCCAACATATCCCTAAACTACCTTAGCCAACCAAAAAAGGAATATTGGTATAAATACCAAGCGTAAATTCAACAACTTTATTGACCGCCCAAGAACCAAAGAAAATCAAGCTCACCAAAGTAATAATTAATCGGGGCAAAAAACTTAAAGTTTGTTCATTAATTTGGGTAGCGGCTTGAAACGTTGCAACCACCAAACCCACCACTAGGCTAGGGATGACCATCACAAATACGATGGTAACAATAATAAATAAAGCCTGTGAAAATAAATCACCAATTTGCCCTACCTCCATATAGCCTCCTGAAGTGATGTCATTATCAAATAGTACCGAAACTATTAGCCAAAGTACCCATAACCAAGGCCCAGCCATCAATTAATACAAACAACATGATTTTAAACGGTAACGAAATAATAATCGGCGATAGCATCATCATACCCATCGCCATTAGAATACTTGCCACTACCAGATCAATAATAAGGAAGGGGATAAAAATCAAAAAACCTATTTGAAACGCTGTTTTTAATTCACTGGTAACAAAAGCAGGAATCAAGATATGCAAAGGTGTTTCATCAGGGCTTAATAAATCTTTTCGGCCAGAAATCCTCACAAAAAGATTTAAATCGGTTTCTCGTGTTTGCGCCAGCATGAATTCTTTCATCGGCTGCGTCGCTCTTTCTAATGCTTCTAAGGGTTTGATAGTCTCATTAATATAGGGCTGAATGGCCACCTCATTCACTTTATCAAACACAGGCATCATAATAAACGCGGTAAGAAAAATAGACATGCCTAATACAACTTGGTTTGAAGGTGTTTGTTGTAACCCTAAAGCCTGACGCAGAATCGCAAGTACCACAATAATGCGAGTAAACGCCGTCATCATCATAATAATCGCCGGCAATAAACTCAGCAGCGTCATTAACGCTAAGATCTGCAGAGTGACGGTATATTCGCCCCCAGTATCCGTTTGTTGAAACGTAACCGCAGGAATGCCTAGGGCATTAATATCCGCAAAACTGATAATAGGAAATAGGAATAAAAGTAGAGCGCTACAATATCTCATGCCTTTTGCAGTGCCTTTTTTAGAATGGCTTGAAACACGGGCGTTTGATGCTCAATGTCTTCTTGTTTAATCGGTGTATCGAGCACTAATAACGTTTGAATCGACTGTGGCGTAATACCAATTAATAACTGCTGCTCTCCTACCTGAATAAGAGAGATTTTTTCTTTTAACCCTATAGAGGTTGTCGCAAGTGTTTTGATTAATTTACCCTGGCCATAAAGCCCTCCCGCATTCGAACGACTCATCCCTTGTAAGCGCTTGGCACAATAGGCCAATAAAAAAATCAAGGCGATCATACCGGCCAAAGTCAATACAACTCGACCAATAGAGGACATGGGATCAGAGGGCATGGGGGATTGGGTTAATACATCATCCGCCTGCAGCCATAAAGGCATCCAACAAATAATAAAACCCAAACCCCGGGTCATTTTTTGATTAACGTAAGCGTTGAATTCTTTCACTTTGACTCACCACATCCGTTAAGCGTATACCAAATTTATCATTCACCATGACCACTTCACCGTGCGCAATCAAAGTACCGTTCACTAAGACATCCAATGGCTCACCCGCGAGACGATCGAGCTCAACCACCGAGCCTTGATTTAATTGCAACAGATTACGAATTGGAATTTCGGTACGACCGACTTCCATCGAAATAGAAACAGGAATATCTAAAATCACATCCAGCTCGGGTGACGGTTCATTGCTTCCTTGCTGACTTTCATCGGTAAGCGTGTCTAATTTAGCTTGCTTAACAGAACCAGCTTCTTCTGCCATAGCATCGCCCCACTCGTCATCTGCATTACCTGCCTCCTCCGCAGAAGGATCTTCTGCCATGGCTGCAGCCCAATCATCGGTAACGTCTTCGTCACCGCCATTTTTAACACCCGCAGCAACATCCGCTGCTAAAGCATCAGTATCGGTGTCGGTGTCGTTAGGATTACTGTCTTTTCCCGGCGCTTGCTCTTTGTCTGAGGCGCTGTCATTTTCTGGTGTGTTTTCATTCTCGTCTAGAGAGTCATCACTCATAATATTCCCCTAACAACGAACTAGCGTCGTTTATTGTTAACTTGCTCAATAATTTTAACGGCTAAGTTTTCATCAGAAACACCCAGCGTACCTCTAAACATCGGAACTCCCTGAGCTTCCAATGTGAAAAACTCTGGCATATCAATGGGAATAATATCCCCAGTTTTCAACGCAGCTACTTCTCGTAAACTTAACTGTTGTTTAACTACCGTGCCATGAATGAACACCTTGGCACTTAAAATATCTTCTCGTAAAGACTGCTGCCAGCGATCATCAATATCATCGATATCGCTTTGCATGCCCGCATCCAAGGTTTCACGAATGGGTTCAATCATTGAGTAAGGCACAGTGATGTGCATATCACCGCCACCGCCATCGAGTTCAATATGAAAAGTACTGACCACAACAACCTCAGAGGGACTTACAATATTCGCCATCGCAGGATTTACTTCTGAGCCCACGTATTCAAACTCTGCGTCTAAAATACTGCTCCAAGCTTCTTTATAATCTTTAAAGACTTGCGCCAACACTAATTGGATAACGCGTATTTCTGTGGGTGTAAATTCACGGCCTTCAATTTTTGCATGGCGCCCATCACCGCCAAAAAAGTTATCGACTAACTTAAAAACAAGCTTGGCATCTAATATAAAAAGGGCGATGCCTCTAAGGGGGCGGATTTTCACAAGGTTTAAACTGGTCGGCACATACAAGGTATGAACGTACTCTCCAAATTTCATAATTTGAACACCGCCCGAAGCAACATCGGCACTACGACGCAAAAAATTAAACATACTAATGCGGGTATAGCGGGCAAAGCGTTCATTAATCATTTCCAGTGTAGGCATACGACCACGCACAATGCGGTCGTTACTGGTAATATCGTAAGCCTTAACGCCCGCAGAATCGATGTCCGACTCGGGCTCTTCCTCTACATCATCAACGCCATGTAGTAAGGCATCAATCTCGTCTTGGCTTAATAAGTCTTGCACGCGTCTTCCCTTATTGCATCACAAAATCAGTGAATAAAACGGCCTCAATGCCTTCAATATCCGCTTCCGCCTTAACGACTGCAACTAATTGTTCTTTCAGCTGTGCTTTAAGAGCACCTCGGCCTTCTGGAGTCCGTAAGTTTTTAAAGTCTTGCTCAGATAATATACGTATGATGGTATTACGCAGCATTGGGTTGTGAAGTTCAATTACATCAACAACGTCTTGTGAACGGGTCATTATTTCAATACTGGTTTGTAAAAACCGCTGACGAATACCGACATTGAAATTGACGATAAAACGAGGTTTCATTTTTATATATTGCGCAGGCAGAGAGATCTCTTCGACCACTTCAGTCACCTCACCTTCGCCTTCACCTTCACTTTCATCGCTATCGCCAGACATTAAAAATATCGTTGCACCCACACCCATTGCGATCAGCAATACAGTCGCAACCACAATTATAATCAGTTTTTTCTTGCTGCCACTCTCTTCTTCAGGATTGTCTTGATCGAGTTTTAAATCTTGTTCTTCAGCCATAACGTCAATTCTCCGATATTTATAGTCAAATAAGCAATACGTATGCCATGTTTTATCGTCAAAAGATGAATGTAATCTTTATAGGCCTGAATTATTTAATAAAGGCCCTGCATATAGCTTAGACAAGGTATCGAGAGGGGTTAGACAAAGGTATCTAATAAGTTATTATTTTTAGCTTTTGATACTTCCATACTAATTTCTTCTGTTGAATGTTCTGAAGTGTCAGAATTTTGTGATTGTCCCTGACCTTGATCATCAGAACCATACTGTGACGATTCACCACGACCAGAATCCGTTTGAACATCAAACTCAGACAACTCCAACCCTTGGTTTGCAAGCATCTCACGCAAGCGATGAGCACTACTCTCTAATGCTTCCTTAACTTGCGGGTTTTGAACCTGCACTTGCACATGAGTTTGCTGGTCGTCCTTAATCTGCAATTTCAATTCTAAGCTACCAAGTTCCGGTGGGTCTAAATGAATAGTGACCTGTTTGATATCTTTGGCCGCATTCATCGTAATACGCTCCGTTATTGCATCTCCCCAAGCCTGCTGCCCCTTAGATAACTTTAACGTTTGATCATCTTGCTTACGTTCTAACGTATTTGATTTTGTTTCAAGCTCACCTTTTTCCAATGCCTCACCATCAACAAGATCACCTAACGATTGAGTGGTTGGATCTTCATTAAGGGCTAGCGCAAGACTCACCTGACTTTGCTGTGCAGTGGCTGTAATAGGCGGCGCAATACTTTGTGGCGCGGGCATTGGTTCAAGAGCTACTGATTTCTTTGATTTTAACGGGGTCAATAGCGACTCTGAACCCAGGAAACGATCAGGGGCTTCATCGCCTATCACCTCCAGTTCACTAGCACTTAAATTCTGTAGGTTTATACCATTTTCGAGCTTCTGCGCTGTCACGCTGACTGCTTTAGCAGATTCACCTGAGAGACTAGCAGTATGGGTATTATGAAGCTTGGTTACTGCACTCACGTTTACACCTGACCCAGCTATCGCGCTGCTGCCTATAAGACTTGAAACTAACGACTGAACATAAAAGCCCTGGTCTTCTAATAACGGTGTCGTCACATCATTATCATTTGAAGCTGCATCTATATTTGAAGCCGTTAACAGATCGTCCTCCGAGACACTTTTTGCGAGCGATTGCCCTTTAGCCTTAGTATCTTCAACCGTTAGCACCGTTGATGGGTCAACTGTTGATACCGTTAATGGGGCAGCCGTTGATACCGTTAATGGGGCAGCCGTTGATACCGTTGATGGATCAGCCGTTAATACAGCTGATGGCTCAGCCGTTAATACAGCTGATGGCTCAGCCGTTAATACAGCTGATGGCTCAGCCGTTAATACAGCTGATGGGTCAGCCGTTAATACAGCTGATGGCTCAGCCGTTAATACAGCTGATGGTTCAACCGTTAGTATATTTAATGATTCAACAGGGGGGGTAAGCGGAAGAGCATTAACCTCTAGCGGCAATGCTTGTCCTAAAAGCGGCAAACTTTCATCCGCTACATCGGCGAGATTTAATGAGTGCTCACCAGAGGCAGACATTTTCGGTAGGGGACGTTGATTAGAACTGATACCGTTGAGAGAATGTTCTCCACCGCGGGTGAAATATCCCGAAAGCAAGCCGGCAAAGCCCTTGGCATCTGATTGTTTTTCTTCCGCTGCCGTTAACGAATTATCTTTGGCCAAACCTTGGCTCGTAAAAATCTTCATTAAGCCGTGTTGAGTTGGTTGAATTTCCATAGTCGCTCCCATTAATCTTACATTAGTAATAGCAAAGGACGGGCCAACTCAATGGAATATATAGAAATTATTTAATTAAAGATAACAGGATAGATTTCACCGCTTGATACTCTGAAGCGATCGCCGTAATGAGCAACTGAATACCTTCAAGATTAGTATCGTGCGCTTTTTCTTCAACTTTAAAACAAAGGTTTGCCAAAGGAAGTGCCGACAAATTACTAGAAGCACCTTTAAAACTATGCGCTATATTTCTTAATGCTGAACTGTTCTGTTCCTCTAAAGCCAGCTGCATAGCAGATACTCTAGGATCAGAATCGGCAATAAAAACCTGAATTAATTCAGGAAAATCATCCCCCATAATTTCTTCTAGCATCACGAGTGCTTCAATATCAAAATGCGCTGTTTTGTCCAACACTAACTCCTAATGACTACTCAATATTTAACTGGGGCCAGTGTATCTCTGCGATTGCTTTATTACCACACCCTTCGTACTCTAATGAATTACACAGAGAATAAATGAGAGGAATACCACGACCACTAAACTTTTTATGGGCTTGCGCTAAACTGTTAATTTTCAGTGTACTCTGGTTAAACTCTTCAGGATACTGAAAGCCTTCACCACTGTCTTCGATACTCAAGGTAAAAACTCCTGAATACCCACACTCTGAAATGTTAGACATTTTTATTTTTATAAAGCCTGATTTAAGCTCATCTAGTCGCTGCTCACGAAGGGTATAAAACTCAGAAAACCCCATGGGACTTGACTTTAATGCTGAATCTAACTTGAGTATTCCATGTTCGAGTGCATTAGAGAATAACTCTGAAGCCACCGTAAATAGTTGCCCACCCATTTCTCTTAAGGCCGGTACTTCCATCATAATGTGCATAACTAAAGGAAGAGGATTGATATTTTTTAAAGAATCAACGCCTAGTTCATAGTCCATTCTCCAATTGCTTGGCGCAGTCACGGCTCCATGCGCTGATACCAACGCTGATTCTTCTAATTCCACTAAATCAACCATTTTCAACTCAATAATGGTTGTATCATCGTCTTTTTCCGTATCACCAACAAAAGCACTCACACTTTGCTTGACGGACTCAAATAATAATTCAGGTGAAATACCTTTATTAAAAACAGCTTGTAAACGCTCTTCTCCAAACATATTACCGCTGCTATCACGCGCTTCAACAATACCGTCCGACCACATGAACAATCGGTCTTCAACGTCCATTACATGATCAGTCATTTCATCATCGAACTGAGCATTGCTTAACACACCTAAAGGTAAATGCTTAGAACCTATCAACTTAAGTTTAGTACCTTGCTCACTTAATAAATAACAATCAGGTGCTCCGCCCATCCACATACTAATACTGCGTTTGGTGAAACTTAAATCAACAACCGCAGCGCAACAGAAGAATCCTACCGGTAAAATACTTTTAAGCCTTGAATTAATTTCTCGAAGAATATTATTTAAACCAAAACCCTTAGCCGTCATGCCATAAAATATTTCAGCTACGGGCATTGCACCAATGGCGGCTGGGAGTCCATGACCGGTAAAATCACCTAACAGAATGTGCATACCACCAGAAGGCTTGCGGGCGGCTAATAGAACGTCTCCATTAAAGACAGCCAAAGGTGACAGCATGTATTTAATGTTAGCGGCATCTAAACACCCTGAATGAGCAACATTATCAAATACGGCCTTCGCTACATGCTGCTCTTGAAGCATATGCTGGTTATTTTCAGCAATCGTATCTCGCTGTCTCTGCAGCGTGCCATGCATCTTTCTCATGCGGACAAAAGCATCAATTTTAGCTTTAAGGATAATAGGGTTATACGGTTTGGTTAAAAAATCATCACCACCCGCTTCTAGGCAATCGGCGAGACTTTGTGCATCGATAAGAGACGTTAAAAATATGATAGGGATTAAATCTTCGCCGGCAATACGTTTAATTTCTTTGGCCGCGACCTTGCCATCAAGCTCAGGCATTATGACATCCATTAAAATAATGTCAGGGGCATCTTTTAAATAGCATTCAATAGCCTGCCTGCCATTCTCTGCTTGAATTACTTCATGACCCTGCCGACTGATAATCTTGCTCAATAACACCCTATCGGAAGCATTATCGTCAGCTATCAATATTTTAATTTTAGTCACCAGCGCTTCCATTATTGAATGGTAAAAAGCTGTTCAAAATTTGAAATTGTTAAAATTTTACGCACATCATCATTACATTTAACAATTTTAACGCTGGCACTATCACCTCCCGCGTGATCTCTGAGTAATAACAACATGCCTAATGCTGAACTGTCTAGATAAGACGTATTGCCTAGATCGACAATATAACGGTCAACATCCGGTGAAATAGTTTCGTAGGCTTCACGAAACTCTTGATGTGTACTGAAATCAAACCGACCATTGACCTTAATTGTCAACTCACTTCCACTATTATCAATATTAAATTGAACACCCATTTCTTAACACTCCTTAGTCGTGTAGTTATACTCTAGCTTATATCTAGCGTTAGTATAGTGTGAGTATAGTGTTTAAATAATCATTTTTTTGGCGCTGACAGCAACATTTTGAGTGATTTTGTGAAATGGCAGTAATTAATCAATAGCACCCAATCAGAAGCCGCTCAATACACCCCGTTTTTAGCGCCCCACCTCCCGATCTTTAACGGGTAATCGCCGGGCGGTATAGACACAGCCAGAACGAATAACGATCTAACCGTTTGGTGAAGGAATTACTGACAAGTGATTATAACGACAGCGAATTTAACAACGTGAAGATAACTATAATTGACGATTTCGAGCACTACGAGCGGCAAATTCGTCCATCATTTTTTGATCCTGCTTCTCTTCCAATGTGGCAGTTTGTTGCTTCAATTTTTCAATCAGCTTACGCAAGGCTTCTGCTTTTGCTCGCGCGGCTAAATAAAGGCGCTTAGCACCTTCAGCCTGCTGCTGAACCAGATCAATCTGTTGCTGTTGATGACCACTCGCCTCTTTAATTTGCTCGATAAATGCAATGGTATTTTGTATTTGGCCACCTTGAATTGCCGTCGTTGCATGGCTTGTTAAGCTTAATCGGTATTCAGTCATATATTGCTCAAGCTGAGTGAGCGTAGCCGTTTCTTTCTCTAATTTTTGTTGGTATTGACCCCACACCTTTAAATCTTGCTGCTCTTTATCAGATGCCATTTTTAAAACAAAGCCCAGTCGTTTGATTCTTTGCTTGCTCATTCAACCACCCTATGGCACTTATTCAATTTATCCATTCACATCAGCCTGTGGCACGTCAGGTAAAATGGCATTTAATTGCTCAAGGCTCGCATCAATCTTGACGCACTCTGTTAACTCCTGTTGCAAAAAACTTTGAATCATTGGAATACGATTTAAGGCCAAGTCCAAAGTAGGATCAGAGCCCGCCTGATAAGCACCCACACTGACCAAGTCTTTATTTTCTTGGTAATGAGCATACAGCTGGCGCAACATTTGAGCTTTACGCAACCAGTCTTTCGACACGATCTGTGGCATGGCTCGACTGATTGACGCTTCAATATCAATCGCAGGATAATGCCCTTCGTCGGCTAATTTTCGTGATAATACAATGTGGCCATCAAGAATAGCTCGGCTGGCATCGGCAACGGGGTCTTGTAAATCATCTCCCTCACTCAGTACCGTATAAAAAGCCGTTATGGAGCCACCACCGGCTTCTCCATTACCTGCACGTTCAACTAATTTGGGGATTTTTGTAAATACAGACGGTGGATAACCCTTGGTTGCCGGAGGTTCACCCACCGCTAAGGCGATCTCTCGTTGGGCCTGAGCATAACGGGTTAAAGAATCCATTAGCATTAATACATTCTTGCCCTGCTTACGGTAATATTCAGCCACAGAAGTACAATACATGGCAGCACGTAAGCGCATCAAAGGCGAGTCATCTGCTGGTGAAGCAATAACGACTGATCGCTTCATGCCTTCCTCACCTAAAATTTCATCGATAAACTCTTTTACTTCTCGACCACGCTCCCCGATTAAACCCACGACCGTAATATCGGCTTCGGTGAAACGAGTCATCATGCCCAGCAGCATACTTTTACCGACGCCACTGCCGGCAAAAAGCCCTATACGCTGACCACGCCCCACCGTTAATAAGGCATTAATAGAGCGTATACCCACATCCAAAGGGGTACGAATAGGATCACGATGCAATGGATTAATCTGCTCACCTTGCAGCGATCCCTCCTCGGCATGCAAAGGTCCTTTGCCGTCCAAAGGTCGCCCAATACCATCAACGACACGGCCCAATAACTGGAAACCAACCGGGACACCGTTAGAACCCGACAACGGGCTAACTTTGGTGCCTGATTGTAAGCCATCGACTTGCTCAATAGGCATAAGAAAAATACGACTGCCATCAAAGCCAACCACTTCAGCTTCGATATCGGTATCATCACGGCGTTCAACCATGCAACGATCGCCGACTTTAACCACAAGACCTTCGGCCTCGAGCGTTAATCCCACCATACGAATGAGTTTTCCGCTGGCTTTTTTTTGCAGTGATAATTTATCAAGATTAATATGGCTAATTTGATCACTCAAGCTCATAGTGCGTCATCTTCTTTGGTCGGGTTCTCTTCGTCTACGTCAGGTTCTTCGACTACGTCAGGTTCTTCGTCTACCTTAGGTTCTTCGTCTACCTTAGGTTCTTCGTCTACCTTAGGTTCTTCGTCTACCTTAGGTTCTTCGTCTACGTCAGGTTCTTCGTCTACCTTAGGTTCTTCGTCTACGTCAGGTTCTTCGTCTACGTCAGGTTCTTCGTCTACGTCAGGTTCTTCGTCTACCTTAGGTTCTTCGTCTACGTCAGGTTCTTCGTCTACCTTAGGTTCTTCGTCTACCTTAGGTTCTTCGTCTACGTCAGGTTCTTCGTCTACCTTAG